>DASSIA010000078.1:0-47013 GCA_035692345.1 Arthrobacter sp.
ATTGTTGAGCAGGAAACCGCGGCCGGGCACCACCATGCCGGACCCGCCCGTCTGCTCGATCGTGAGCGTGTATTCCACCACGTTGCCCCACTTGTCCGCGACCGTGAGGTTCGTTGTCGAGATGTTCTCGGTGTCCTTCTCATCGGCGGGCGCCGCGGCGGCAGCGGGGCACGCGCCGTCGTACGCGGACACATCCCCGGGCGCGACCGGCTTTGTTGCGGCGTGCAGCGGGTCGATCAGGCACGCGCGTTCCTTGCCGAACACCGGGTCAGTGAGCGCCGCCGTGGGGACACTGGCAAACGCGGGGTCCCCCACGTACTTGCCACGGTCCGCGAAGGCGAGCGCGCTCGCTTCAAGGTAATGGTGCAGTGCGCCCGCGGTAGACATCCCGGAGAGGTTGAAAGTGTCGAGGATGTTCAGGGATTCGCCGACCGTGGTGCCGCCGCTGCTGGACGGCGCCATGCCGTACACATCCAGTCCCCGATAATCCACCGTCGTGGGCGCCTGGTCGATGGCACGGTATGAGGCGAGGTCCGCCGTCGTCATGTGGCCGGCGGGGACGGGCAACGTGGTGGTATCGGTCTTCGGCGGGGCCTGCACCGTGGCGGCGATCTCCGCGGCAAGCGGGCCGCTGTAGAAGCCGCTGGTGCCTTGCTTCGCCAGGAGCCGGTAGGTGGCGGCAAGGTCATGGTTCTGGAATACGCTGCCGACGGCGGGTGCGTCACCACCGGGAAGGTAAAGGCTGCTCGTGGAAGGGAAAGCTTCGAAACGGAGTTTGTTGTCCAGGGTCTGCTGTCGGAACGTCTTGTCGACGACGAAGCCGCGGTCCGCGACCTTGATGGCAGGTTTGAGGGCATCGCCCAGGCCCAAGGTACCCCAACGTTCGAGGGCGCGCTCCCACGTGGCCGCCGTACCCGGGACGCCAACGGAGACGCCGCTGGTGACAAGTTCGGGCGTGAAGCGGTAGGGACTGCCTGCCGGGTTCGCGGGGGTTTTGGTGGCAGGGTCGATGAACGCATCATGCGGCATGGCGGCCGGGGCGGTTTCACGGCCGTCGATGGTACCCACGCGGCCGGTCTTCGCGTCGTAGAACACGAAGTATCCGCCCCCGCCGATCCCTGCACTGTACGGTTCGGTCACGCCCAGGGTCGCGGCCGCGGCGACGGCGGCATCCGCTGCGTTGCCACCCTTGCGCAGGACCTCGATCGCGGCAGCGGACGCGTCCGGGTCCACGGTGCTCACAGCTCCGCCGTACCCGGTCGCCGTCGGGGTCTTGTCTGTCTCCCGGGGGTCGGCGAAGGCGGGACTGATGACTGCGCCACCCGTCACGCTCAAGGCCAGGACAGCCGTTAAGGCAGCAAATTGACGTCTCACACTAGGCATGGTGGCTCCTGAGGCAGGGTGTTGCGAAGGGTGGTTTGCGCCACACTACTCCGCAGGGTTGTGACTCTCAAGGAAGGAAGCGCGCTCCCGCGACCTCAGACCGGCGCGTCCGTCGCCGCCGTTGCTGTATCGGCAGGTGAGCGCTGGTGGCGGCTGGCCAGCAGGAACGGTATTGCGAAGAGTTGGATCACGCCGCTGATGGCGAGCGACAGGGGGTAGCCATACACATCCGCTGCCCGGCCCAGGAGCGGCTGCACCACAATGCCGCCGCTGGATCCCATCAGTGAATCGAAACTGAGCACCGTTGCCCTCTGCTTTGAGGCGATCATGTCGTTCAAATATGCCTGCCTCACCGGGGTGCCCGCCGCGGAGACCAAAGCCCAGAGCACCAGCAGCAGCAAGGCCACCCAAAACACGCGCGTGAAGCCCAGCGCCACCAGGATCAGGGCACCCACGCTGCCGGCAACGATCAGCACCGTGGTGCGTTTGCGGACCAGGCGCCGGAGCGTTGGTGCCAGCCAGCCACCCACCACCTGGGCGCCGGCCACGATGCCCGCCGCCAGTCCGGCAATGGAGTAGGCGTGCGGGTCTCCGAAGAGTTCCAGCAGGTAGGGCTGCAGCGCGTAGAAGACATAGATTCCGACGCCGGCACTGAACGGCGCGGCAAGCATCATGTACCGCACGGGCGGGTTCTTCAGGCCGTTGTCATTCGAGGCGGACAGCACCGCCCTGGTGGCCTGAAGCGGATGCGGGGAGCGTTCCGGAGTGAACCCCACATCGTGCATCAGCCAAAAGGCCACAACGAACAACGCCAGGAGGACTCCCACCCGCACCAGGAACGGCACCCCAAGGTTTGTGGCCTGGGCGATCACCCCGCCTGCCGATGAGCCCACCAGCATCGCGACGCCGTCGATCATCTGCCCCCGCCCGAAGACTGTCTCCAGGGCACCGTCATAGCCGGAGAAGCGCAAGGCGTCCACCAGCCAGGCCTCCACCGCCCCGGAGAAGAACGTGAAGCCAAGGCCCAACAAAACCGACACCACGGCCCAGGACCAGAAAGGCGCGGATAACTGCCACAGCACGTAGTACAGATATGTCGAGGCGGCCAGGGTGACCGTTCCCAGCAGGAAGGAAGTGCGGCGCCCCCAGCCATCGGCAACGACCCCTGTCGGTATTTCGAAGAGCACCATGCCCGCCGTGAAGAACGCGTTGGCCGCGAATGCTTCAAGGTTGCTCAACCCTGCATCCAGCAGGAACAGCGTATTGATGCCCCAGATAAAAGAGGCCGCAAGCGTATTGCCCAGCGTCAGGGTGAGGTAGATGCGTTGGATCTTCCGCGCGGCCGGGTTCATGATGTGGCGTTCATGAGTTGCCGGGCACCGGGTCATGCCGAAGGTACCGGCGGCGGAACCGGCCCGTACCCGCAGTCAGCGCCCGAAGCTCCACGGCGTACTTCAGCAGTTCCTGGTCCGGGACTTCCGCACTGATTTCGGTCAGCTCGCCGCCGGAGGAGACCGTACCGGTCAGCCTGCCGCGACGTGCCGAGAGATCAGTCATAACGGCACCCACGTGCTCCTCCGCCACAGTGATGCTGACCGAGGAAACGGGCTCAAGCAGTTGGATGCGTCCTGCCGCGGCCGCTTCCCGGAGCGCCAGTGCACCTGCCGCCTGGAAGGCAGCATCGGACGAGTCAACGCTGTGGGCCTTGCCGCCCACCAGCGTCACCCGCAGATCCACCACCGGGAATCCGGCAGCCAACCCCTTTTGCATCTGCGCCCGCACCCCCTTCTCCACCGAGGAAATAAAGGTCCCGGGGATCACGCCGCCAACGGTCTTGTCCACGAATTCGAACCCGCCGCCGCGGTCCAGCGGCTCGACGTCGATGTCGCAGACGGCATATTGCCCGTGGCCGCCGGACTGTTTGACGTGCCGGCCGTGGCCTGCTGCCGGGGCGGCAAACGTTTCCCGCAGCGGCGTGACCACGCCAGTGGTGTGCAGCTTCACGCCCTGGTCGCGCAACCTGTCCAGCACCACCTCGGCGTGGGCCTCCCCCATGCACCAGAGGACCAGTTGGTGTGTTTCCGCATTCCGCTCCACCCGCAGCGTGGGATCGCCGGCCGCGACTTTCGCCAGGCTCCGGGCCAGCGCATCCTCGTCGCTGCGGGAGTCCGCCTCGACGGCCACCGGCATCAGCGGCTCCGGCATCTCCCAGGTGGCCAGCAGCAGCGGCTGGTCCCTGCCCGAGACGGTGTCCCCGGTTTCGGCGCTTCCCAGTTTCGCTATGGCGCAGATGTCACCGGCCACGCATTGTGCCACGGGTCGCAGGGTGGCGCCCAGCGGCGAATACAGGTGGGTGAGGCGTTCGTCGGTGTCATGGTCCTGATGGCCGCGGTCCCCAAGACCGTGTCCGCCGACGTGCACGGGCGTATCTTCCCTCAAAGTGCCCGAAAAGACCCTTGTCAGGCAGACCCTGCCCAGGAACGGATCAATGGTGGTACGGACCACCTCAGCTGCCAGTGGTCCCCCCGGGTCACAGGCCAGGGGCGACGCCGGAGCGCCCGCCAGGTCAGTCACGTCCGGGAGGCCGCACTCCACTGGCGACGGGAAGCCCCGGGTCAGGAGTTCCATCAGTTCCGCCGTGCCGAGCCCGGTGACAGCGGACGTGGGAAGGACCGGGAAAAAGGAACCACGGGCGACGGCGGTTTCCAGGTCCGCGACGAGGACATCGGTATCGATGTCCTCGCCACCCAGATAGCGGTCCATCAGGGTCTCGTCCTCGCTTTCCGCGATGATCCCCTCGATGAGCTGGCCCCGCGCGGCTTCTGACCCCGAGCGCTCGCCAGGGTCAGCGTCGCGGGTGCTGGCCCGGGGCTCCCCGGCGGAGTAGTCCGAGACCGTGCCCGTCAACAGTCCGAGCAGTCCCGTCGTTTCGCCACCGGTCCGGACCGGGACATAGAGCGGCAAAACGGAGTCGCCGAACGCCTGGCGGCAGGCGGCAAGGGCGCCGTCGTAATCTGCCCGCGGGTGGTCTACCCGGGTGATGACCACAGCCCGCGGCGTGCCCAGTCGTTCGCACTCACCCCAGAGCGCTGTGGTGGTGGCGTCGATTCCGTCAACGGCGGAGACGACAAACAGGGCAGCGTCCGCAGCACGTATGCCCGCCCGGAGTTCACCGATATAGTCCGGATATCCCGGCGTATCCAGCAGGTTTACTTTGATGCCATTGATCAGCAGCGGCACCAGGGACAGCGTGACCGAGCGCTGCTGCCGCACTGCCGACGGGTCGGAATCGCCAACGGTTGTACCCTCCGCAATGGAGCCTTTGCGTGAAATCATGCCGAGGGCCGACAGTAAGGCTTCGATCAGCAGGGTCTTTCCTGCACCCGAATGCCCCACGAGCGCCACGTTGCGCACCTGTTCCGGGGCTGCCGCCGCGATGCCGCCCGGAGCATCAGCACGGCGAATTTCCGGCCCTGCGCGGCCCGGAGTCCGTACAGCATCCTTGGCGCCTTTCACTGTCATGGGAACCTCCTGGCGTCTTTGCCATGCACCGGGCCTACACGTGTTCTTTGATTCGACACCCTGGCGGGCCCAAGGGCAAGAGCGCCCACGGGGACGGGGTGGCCGTGGCGGAGGATAATTGCAGCCAAAGCCCACAGTCCGCACCAGTGCAAAGGGTCCGCATGCAACCGGTTCCGCGCATCACAGTAGAGGTTCCCGTGCTTGGAGTGGGCTCGGGACCCGCCGACTATGAGGCGCTGGGCACCTATGTCAACGCCCTGCGCAGGCCACAGGGGCTGCATCTGACCCTGCTGCACATCGGCATCCTTGCGGATTTTGGGCAGGATGTCATGGACTGGACCAAGGGCATCACCCTGGATGATGACGCCGTCCACCACACCACCGACTGGTTGCAGGGCCTGCCCGAACTGGACGGGTTTACAGGAACCTCAGGACAACTGATCGTGCTGGGCGGCGGAAGCATCTCCGGGCTCGAAGTGGACGTGCCACCGCGGGTCCACGAGTACCGGGTGTCCCTGGTTCAGGGCCTGCATGATCTCCTGGACCGGCTCCTCGTGGACAATGTGGACGACTTCATCCTGAGCTCGCCGGCGCTGGGCTACCGGTACCCGCACTGGGTCCCCCACGTAGCCGTCGGCCGTCCCATTGCCCGGGAACGCGGTCCATGGACTCTTGCCCCGCTCACCGTCAGCTTTGGCCCGTCGCGGATCAGGAACGGCCGGTTCCTGGTCCCACGGTCCTAATACCGGTCGAGCGCGTCGAGCAGCCGCTTGACCGAGCTTCCAAGGTTCCATTCGACGGCGAGGTGTTCCAGGTCGGCGCGCGGCCCGCCGACGACCGGCTGCAGGCGGGCTCCGGCCGCCTCAAGGGTGGGCAGTTCGAGGTTGCGTACGAGCTTCACCACCGTGGGCGCCACCGTGAGATAGTCCGCGGCCGCGGCGAGCTTTGACCGCACGGACGCGGACACCCCGTCTCCCCCATCGGCCGCCGCCAGCAGATTGTCGAGCGTGCCGTATTCGCCCAAGAGCGACGCGGCGGTCTTCTCACCGATGCCGGCCACTCCTGGCAGCCCGTCGGAGGCGTCCCCGCGAAGTGTCGCGTAGTCTGCGTACTGGTCCGGGAGCACGCGGTACTTCCCGACGACGACGGCGTCCGTCACGACTTCGAGGTTCCGCATGCCCCGCGCGGTGTAGATCACCCGCACCTGGCGGCCGTCGTTGACCACCTGGAAAAGGTCACGATCGCCTGTGACCACGTCGACGGGAACGTCCGCGTGGCTGGCATAGGTGCCGATGACGTCGTCGGCCTCGTGTTCAGCAGCACCGACGACGGCGATGCCTGCGAGGTTGAGCACGTGCCGGATCATCGGGATCTGGGCTTCGAGGGCGTCCGGGACGACCTCAACGTCGGGGGCATGCGACACAATTTCCGCGACCCGGTGCGACTTGTAGGTCGGGATCAGCTCCACCCGCCAGTGCGGACGCCAGTCGTCGTCCCAGCATGCCACCAGATGGGTGGCGCCGTAGTCTGTGGTGAGCCGCGCGATCATGTCCAGGAGGCCGCGGACGGCGTTTACCGGCGTTCCGTCAGGGCGCCGGATGGTGTCCGGCAGGCCATAAAAAGCGCGGAAGTACAGGGACGCAGTATCAAGCAGCATCAGGCGGTGTGGCATACCTGATCCTGACACGGAACCCCGCTGCGGACCATCCGCACCCCCGCGGTCCTGTCCGGCAGGCACTGGCAATGCACGCTGCGGCGATATTTCGTAAATACTCTGCAAAAATTCGAAGCCAAGGGCGCGTCCGGGGGTTAGGATGCCTACAACGGTTCAAGAAGTGCGACCAAGCCAGCCCTGATTGGGAGGTTCAGACCTTGCCTCAAGATGCCCCTGTTGATCCGTCATCCCCTGCGCCTGCAAAAAAGGCCAATGTCCGGCCGGCCTCCCCACATCATGATGGTCACACCGCCCAGGAACACCCCTCGTGGCCGGCCAATCGCACGGCCGCCCCTAACCCGTACGGCTTTAATCCGGAGCACTGGCCGGACTCCTGAACCGGCTCCCGTCCTGCGGACGTCCGGAACCCGCCGGCCGTCGAGGCAGAATAGACAGTATGACCCTCACGACCTTCGCCCTCATCCGGCATGGCCAGACAGACTGGAATGCGCAGCGGCGGCTGCAGGGAGCCACTGACATTCCACTGAACGACGTCGGGCGCGGCCAGGCGCGCGACGCCGTCGCCGTCCTGTCCGGTTACGAATGGGACGCGATCGTGTCCTCACCGCTGAGCCGTGCCGCGGAAACGGCCACCCTGATTGCCGACGGACTGGGGTTGGGCGTCACCCGGCACGTGCCTGACCTCACTGAACGCAGCTTCGGACCCGCAGAAGGCCTGCAGGCCGGCCCTGCGTTGGAGGCCCTGCGCATCCCCGGTGGTTACCGCGGTGCCGAAAGCGAAGACGCGGCAGCCAAGCGGGGTTTGGGCGCGCTGGAGGCACTGGCGGAAGAATTCCCCGGCGGCCGGGTCCTGGTGGTGGCGCACGGCACGCTTCTCCGGGTCAGCCTCAGCCGCGCCATCGGCCGTACGTTGCACAGCATCGACAACGCTGTCCTGAACCTGGCCCACCGTCATGCGGTTGACGGCTGGGAGCTCGAATACTTCAACGGCGAACGCGTCGTGGCTGCCGTCCCGGGCTGATAACCCTAGGCGTCCGCCGTGACCTCGAAAGTCTGGATGGTCCTGCGCTCCAGCCGGGGAATGATCTGCGACGCGCCGATCCGCCCAATATGCTCATATTCACGGTGGGCGGCAAAGCCGGCGGCATCGCGGTACCGCTCCAGGATGACGATCTGCGCGGGGTCCTCTGCGCCCTGGAAGAACTCGTACGAGAGATTTGCTTCCTCGGCGCGGGTTGCCGCTGCCATTTCGCCCAGCAGCCGCAGAACGGTGTCGGTTTCTTCAGGTTTCACCTGGTAGCGGACGACCACTTGGAAGTATGTCTCTGACATGTCGGCATTCCTTGCTCTGGAAAGTATCGGGCTGCCACAACTCTATTCCTTGCGCCGGTTCCGGTGTCCATGGGGGAAGGTGTTCACCGGCGCCGCTGACAGCCCTGCACCCGAACGGACTCGTACGAGCCGATCAGTGCGTGCTGTTCAGCGCGGCCTTGAACGGTCCCCCTTGACCGCCGATCATATCGATTGGCGGTAGCCGAAGAATTCGTGGTCTTCGTTGTACCCTCCGAAGCCGCCGCCGAGGTGCTCGAAGTTGTCGACGAACTCAATTCCTTTGATCCACTTGACCATTTTGAAACCGAGCTGCGTCTCGTTCCGGAGCCGCAGCGGTGCGCCGTGTCCGAAGGAGAGGGGTTCTCCGTTCATGTCGTAGGCGAGCATGGTCAGTTCGTAGCTCATCTGTTCGAGTGGATGGGCGTCGTAGTAGATGCCCTTCTCGGCTCCGTCGCCGAGGGAATAGAACACCACCCATTTGGCCTCGGGTTTGGGCTGAGCGAGATCGAGGATGGTTTGCATGGAGACTCCGCCCCATTTCGCTACGCCTGACCATCCCTGGATGCAGAAGTGCTGGGTGATCTGCTCGTGGTACGGCATGGCGCGCAGTTGCACCAGGTCCAGTTCCACGGGGTTGTCCACCAGCCCGCCGATCTTCAGCCGGTAGTCGGCAAAGTTGCCGTCGAAGAGTGCCTTGTATTCGTCGGAGTCGGGGTACTGGCCGTTGTGCCAGAGGTAAGGCGAAATGTCCTTTTCTGTGTATTGCCCCGGTTTGGCGTCAACGTGCTCGAAGAGGCGCTCCGCCGGTCCGATCAGTGCAGACCCGACACGCTGGATCACCCGCGGATGGCGGATGGTCAGCGGCGTCGCTGCAACCCAGCCCACCACAACCACGGCCATGGACAGGGCGAAGATCCAGAAGCCTGCCCAGGAGTCGTCGTCGCGGTTTGCGAAGATGTGGTTGAGGTTGTTCAGGGCGCCTGTGGTGAAGACGAAAGTGACGTGGATGACGATGAACAGCAGGAACCATACCAGCACGAGGAAGTGGAGCGACCGGGCGGTCTGGATGCTGAGCATGGTGCTGATCCGCCGGAACCGGGTCGAGAGCGCCGGGGACATGCCGAGGCCAGTGATCAGGGCCAGCGGTGCAGCGATGAAGACGGTGACAAAGTAGGTGAGCAGTTGCAGGCTGTTGTAGTTTGACCATCCGCTTTCAGCCGGCCAGTCCAGCGACAGGTATTGGATCGCCGCGGACAGCGCGTTCGGGAACACATCCCAATGCAGTGGCACCAGTCGCATCCATTGCCCTGTAGCGAACAGGAGGATGTAGAAGACAAGCCCGTTCGCCAGCCATAGGGTGTCGACACCCAGGTGCCACCAACGGGCAAGTCCGATCGAGTGCCGGAGTCCAGGCAGGCCGATCTGGCCGGGGAGGCTGATGGAGTCTTTTTTCGCTGTCCACAAGGGGTCCGCGGGAACGGGCTTTTGGGCCCGGAACCAGTCCCGGCCCGGAGTGCTGTGCCTGGTCCAATACAGGCGGGGGTGGTCAGTGAGAATCTGTGCCCCCGAACGAATGATGAAAATCATGAAGAACAGGTTCAGAAAATGCTGCCACCCCAACCACGCAGGAAAACCCGACGGCGCACTGGCAGGCAGTTCCGATATTCCGGGGAATTCGCTCATGAAAGACTGCACACCCGGCACCCCACGGAGGCCCTTCGCTACTGCCACGGCTGCAATCAGGAGCACAAAGCCAATCGGGAGCAACCAGAGCAGATTGAACCATTTGCTGCCCACCCGCACCCGCGGAGCTATCCCGCGGTCTTGCGGGATGGTGCCCGCAAACGTGGCCGGATCGATGACGTCACGGCCCTCAACCAGTTCCTCCCGGAAGCTGCGCACCAGGCCGGGGGTCACCGCAGATGCAGAAGGTGCCGGTAGATCCGATGGTGCCGGAGAATTAGGACTCATGGTGCAGGCTAACAGAGATGCACCGCAGCCACTTACGGGTCCGGCCGGAAGTGACCGATAATCCTGAAGGTCCAGACGCCCCGGAACGGACATGTCCTTCCGGGCATCAACACCGGGCGGCCATCTGCTCGCCCTGGCAAACGCCGAGGCAGTCGCAAATTACCCGCTGCACCGCGCGGATTGGCTCACGCCCCGCGGCTGCCCGGCGGACCGCTGAGCACGGTGGGGACGTATTCGAGCAACTGGAGCCGACCGTCGAAGGTCCTGCTGTCCACCATCTCGAGCGAGACATCCGGGTAGCCGTCGTAGATCCGCTCGCGCCCGGTGCGGCCCGTGATCACCGGGAAGACCACCAGCCGGAACCTGTCCACAAGGCCTGCGGTCAGCAGCGACCGGCAGAGGCTGAGGCTGCCGAGGGTACTCAAATGCCCGGTCCCTGTCCGTTTCATCTCCGTCACGGCCTCGACCGCGTCACCGGTGACCAGCTTCGAGTTCGGCCAGGTCAGGGGCGCTGGCAGGGTGGAGGAGAAGACGACCTTGGGCACGGCGGCAAGGCCACTCAGGCTGGTCCCTTCATTCTCGGAGAATCCCGAACTCTCGCCCGAGGCCTCCTCTGACATGCTGGACATCAGGCGGTAGGTGTTTGCCCCGAGCAGGAAGGTGTAGTCCCTTCCCGATTCCTGCCCGAGCCACGCCAAGTATTCCGGCCCCTCCAAACCCCACCAGCCGGGCCATCCCTCGGCCGAGGCATACCCGTCCAGGGAAATGATCAGATCGACCATCAGGTCCGCTGATGACGCCTCCGCAGTTGTCTCGCCCATGACCGTCTTCCGATCTGATCGACGCCAATGTCTGTATTTTCGCGGCTAACTGGCCGGCGCCACGACGTCCTCGAGCACCGACCTGTCGAAAAAACGGACCTCGCCCGTCGCCTCGAAGAACACCGGAACCACCGATGTGCTCGGGTCCTTGGACGTTTCGTAAATGTCGGGCGCACCTCCGTGCTTGCGGGCAATTGTTCCAACCAGCTCGGTACCGCGAACCCGGACGGTTCGAAATTTGTAGCTCATGGTGACCCCTTCGTCGACTAGGACAAACCCTACTCCTGGGCACTCCCGTTTAGCGCGAGCCGGGCCATCCGGTGTACGACTCCGCCAGGTATGCCTTGGCGTGCTGGGAGGAGACCACGGAGTGCAGCTCGCCGAGTTGGCGGGCGCGGCCGAAGTCGTCGGCGCCTGGGACGGTATGCAGCATGGACGTCATCCAGTAGGAGAAGTGCTGTGCCTTCCACACGCGGTCCAGGGCACGGTCACTGTAGGAGTCGAGCAACGCGGTGGAGCCGCTGGAGTAGAAGGAGTCGAGGCCTTCGAAGAGTACCTTGACGTCGTGGATGGCGAGGTTGAGGCCCTTGGCGCCCGTTGGCGGGACGGTGTGGGCGGCGTCGCCGGCCAGGAAGAGATTGCCGTGGCGCATGGGGGTGTGCACGAAGCTGCGGAACGGCAGGACCATCTTTTCGATGACCGGGCCTTCCTTGAGCTCGAAGCCGTTGCCGTTGACGCGCTTGCGGAACTCGGACCAGATGCGCTCGTCATCCCAGTCGGCCACGTTTTCCTTCGGGTCGCACTGGAAGTACATGCGCTGGACGGTTTCGGTCCGCTGGCTGATCAGGGCAAAGCCGTTCTCGGAGTTGGCGTAGATCAGCTCATCGGAGCTGCGCGGGGCCTCGGCCAGGATGCCGAACCAGGCGAAAGGGTATTCGTGGAAGTACCACTTGCGGTTGGCCTCGGGGATCTGAAACCGGCAGTGGCTGCGGGAACCGTCGGCGCCCACCAGGAAGTCCGACTGGATCTCGAATTCCTGGCCGTCGGCATCGGCGAACCAGACCTTCGGCTTGCCTTCGAGGTCGTGAACGGTGGTGTCCGTGACGCTGTACCGGACGTCGCCGCCGTCGGCCTCCCTGCGTGCGGCGAGGTCTGCGAACACGTCCGTCTGCGGATAGAGCCACACCGACTCGCCCACGAGCTCTTTGAAGTTGATGCGGTGGCTTTCGCCGTTGAACCGCAGTTCGATGCCGTCGTGGCGGTCGCCTTCACGGAGCACACGGTCCGACACCCCCGAGTCCACCAGCAGGTTCACGGTGCCGTGTTCCAGGATGCCCGCGCGGACCGTCTCCTGGATTTCCTTGCGGCTGCGGATCTCGACGACGACCGATTCGATGCCCTGCTTGGCCAGCAGGTGGGAGAGCATCAGGCCTGCAGGGCCTGCTCCCATGATCGCGACCTGGGTGGTGATGGTGGTGCGTGCCATGGTGTTCCTCGCTTCGTTGCGGATCCCGTTCGGGGCGGGATGAGTATGCAAACAGTGTGGCTCGCGTGACGTGAATGGCGTTACCTGGATTCCGTTGAATGGAAGGGGGTTCCGTGGCCGCCCAGCTGCCTCCCGATGCCCCGAGCCGCCGTCTGCAGCGCCGGAACCAGCGCCTGCAGCCGCATTTCCGCCAAAGGAACCACGACGCCGAGCGCCGCCACCGTCCGATGCTTACCGTCCAGGACAGGCACGGCGATGCCCCACGTGTCCGGGTCCACCACGCCGGCGAGCTGCGCGTAGCCCTGCCGGGCGGACTCCGCCAGCAGGTGACGGACGACGTCGGCACTGACCTTCCCTGCCGGATCCTGGAATTGCCCGAGGTACTCCGCCTGCAGCTCACGCGATTGGTGGGACATCAACGCCAGCCCGGCGGAAGAGATGTGGACCGGCATGCGCCCGGCAATCTGCGCCCGGTTGGCTACAGAACCGCGGCGCGACAAGCGTTCCACGAACAACGCTTCCCAGCCGTCCAGGACGGCCAGGTTGACGTTCTGGTTGAGGACCTGCTGGATGTCTTCCATAAACGGCAGGGCTGCCTGACGCAGGGCCAGCGTGGGCGAATTGCGGTTGACGAGCTCCCACAACCGCATGCCCAGCCGGACGGTGCCGCCCTCACCCAACTCCAGGAGCCGGTGTCCGGCGAGTTGGCGGACCAGCCGATGAGTACTGCTGAGGGGCAGCTCCGCCCGTTCCGCGAGTTCGGACAGCGGCAGGACGGTAACGCCCTCCGGGAAGGCAGCGATGACCCGTACCACGCGGTCCACCACCGAATCGCCGGATCCTGAATTGGCCATGGTCGAATCCCGGAGTTCTACGCGTGGCCCTGGGCAGGCGGCACGCGCAGACTTCCGTACCTTTCCATTCGGTGCCACCGCAGGTGCACCCCGGCCAAGGCGGTCACCACCGACTGGATAACGACCAGGTACATGATCTGGCGGTAGACAAACTGCTGAAGCGGGAGCGTCCACAGCGGCCGGAGCCGTTCATTGTCGAGTCGGAACGCATAGGCAGCCATGAGGAATTGAACAAGAAGGAAGATGAGCCAGAGCAGCCCGATCCGGACCGGATCAAGGAAGATCAGGCCATAGATGGCGAAGACGTCCACCACCGGTGCGAACAGCGGCAGCAACACCTGCAGTACAAGCAGGTAGCCAAGGCCACGCCGCCCGAGCTTGCCGGCCGCTCCTCCCTGCAGGACCGCGCCGCGGTGCTTCCACATGGCCTGCAGTGTGCCATAGCACCAGCGGTACCGCTGTTTCCAGAGTGCTCCGAGGCTCTCGGGCGCCTCTGTCCAGGCCCTCGCGTCTTCCTGGTAGACAACGCGCCAGCCATCGCGGCACAGTGACATGGTCAAATCCGTGTCCTCGGCAAGGGTGTCGTCGCTGACTCCGCCAACCCGGAGGAGGGCATCGCGGCGGAAGGCACCAATGGCCCCGGGGACAGTCGGCATGCACTCAGCGACGTCGAACAGCCTGCGGTCCAGGTTGAAGCCGACGACGTACTCGATGTGCTGCCAGGCGCCGAGGATGCCGCCGCGGTTGGCGACCTTCGTGTTCCCCGAAATTGCACCCACCGCCGGGTTGGCGAACGGCTGGATTAGGGCATGAACGGTTTCCGGCTCGAAGACCGTATCGCCGTCGACCATCACCACAAGATCGTGGCTGGCAGCGGCAAGTCCGGCGTTCAAGGCGGACGGCTTGCCGCCGTTCTCCTTCCGGATCAGGATGACACCCGGCAGGCCAAGCGCCTCCACGATGTCCGCGGTACCGTCGGTGGACCCGTCGTCCACCACGATCACTTCGACCGGATGGGTCGAGCCGACGATGGACCGAACCGCAGCTTCGATGCCGGCCGACTCGTTGTACGCGGGGACAATGACGCTGACAGGCTCGGTGATCTCATTCCGGACCGGCATGTCCACGCGGCGCCGGCTGCGTCCGGCCGCCCGGGAGCGGCGTGCCGCCTTCCTGTGGCGTGCCGCGAATCCAACCACAAGGACGGCCCGGATGACTGTGACGATTCCGGCTGCAACCAGCGCCCACGAGATGGCGTTGATGACAAAGTCACTGAGCCGGATCCCCCATACCAACGCGGTTCCGCTGATCCGCTCCCCCGCTGACGCGTCCCGCATGCTCGTAATCCCGACGGCGTCCCCCACTGTTGTGACCCGGAAGCCTTGCTCCGCGAACTTCGTGAGGGCGGAATCGAGGGCGGCGACCGTCTGGTCCCGGTCGCCACCGCCGTCGTGCATCAGGAGCACCTGGCCCTGGGGGCCGGACGGGGTAAGGTTCCGCTCGATCGTGGCCACGCCGGGCCGCTGCCAGTCCTCGCTGTCTTGAGTAGTGAGCACCGTGAGGTAGCCCTGGTCTGCGGCGGTGCGCATTGCAGACCATGTGCCGTCCCTGACGGCGTCGTTCTCGGAGCTGTACGGTGGCCGCAGGAGCGTCGCAGCGCGGCCCGTTATGCCGGCGATGGCCTGCTGGGCCCCCTGCACTTCGAGCTGCCTGCGCCAGGCCGGAGCGCTTCCGAGGTCAGCGTGGGTAAGCGTATGGACGCCGATCTCGTTGCCACCGGCGAGGATGCTGCGCACCACGTCGGGATTGTCGATTGCAGCCGAACCAACCACAAAAAACGTGGCATGGACATTGTGCTTCTTGAGGACGTCGAGGATCTGAGGTGTCCAGACTGGGTCCGGGCCGTCGTCGAACGTCAACGCGAGTGTATGGTCCGCGGGACCCACGGTGCGGACGTCCGCGCCCCGGGCGTCGACCACCGGGCCACCGTGGGACACCGCGTCAGGGACCGTACTGGCGGAGCCGCCCGCCGGAAGGGAATCATCGGCGATCCCGGCGAGATGATGCATGTATCCCTGCACGGCGAGTGCGACACCCAGTGCAAAGAGGACGGCCATGAGGACGAACCAGTGAGCCCTGACGCTCGCGGGAAGAGCACCTTTGCCCGGACGGGGCCCGCTCACGGGTGCGGCGGCGCCGACGGTCGCGTGGCTTGGCCCGGCGCCGTCTCGCTTTTGCCCGGCGCCGTCGCACTCGGCGCAGGAGCCGCAACAGGGCCCGCCGGCAGAATTGCGGGACTATTGATCTGCGGTGCAGGAGCAGCCGAAGCAGGCGTCGCCGGCGCCTGCACGGCAGTCACGGGACCCTGCACGGCGCCTCGCGCCACAGGCTCGGTCAATCGGGCTTCGCTGGGTTGGGCACCGGGAGGAGGATTGGCCGGCACCTGGGTTGGTTGCGGAAGTTCGTGCGCAGGGCCGGCTGTAAGCGGCAGGAAAGGAGCGGCAACATTGGAGCCACCGATGAACGCAACCAGGAGGAGAACGACATACCCCGCCACAAGCCCGAGGGCCCCAAGGCCTGTGAGCTTGACCCGCCGCAGGCGCTTTCCTGACGCATCGACAAAGACCGGCCCGCGTGGCGACACGGACCGCGAAGGATCAGATGTTTCTTCAAGAGCTGCCATCGAGCATCCATTCTAAGGGACTCACAATCCGTGTCCCAAAAACGTCACCACTGACGGATCACGCGGTGACGGATCGAAGGAATCTGGAAGAGACTGTTGACGGCATGTTGTGATGCAGGATACAGTTTTCCAAGTTATACGAATAACTCTCCGCTTTTCTAAGGCCCAAGGAGGTGCCCATGGCTGGTTCGAGGCCAAAATCAGGACCGACGATGCATGACGTCGCGGCTGCTGCCGGCGTTTCGCAGGCTACGGTGTCCCTGGTCTTGAATTCGGCCTCCGGGTCACGATTCTCCGAGGATACCCGCAAGCGGGTCCGGGACGCCGTCGCCCGCCTCGGCTACCGCACAAACGCCCACGCGAAAGTCCTCCGCGAAGGCGTGGCGGGCATGATCGGGTTCATCGGCGATTCGGTTGCGACCACTCCCTTTGCCGGCGCCATCATCGAGGGCGCGCAGCAGCGGGCCTGGGAAGACGGGCTGCTCCTGCTCTCCGTGAACACAGGCGGGGACAAGGAGCTTGAAGCCGCATCTTTGGACACCATGCTCTCTTATAAGGTTGCCGGCGTGGTCTACGCCGCCATGTATCACCGGCGGCTGGAAGTTCCGGAGGCCCTTGCGGGAGTCAGGTCCGTGGTGCTGAATTCGCAGGACCGGGCCGGTCGGGTCCCAAGCGTCGCCCCTCATGAAGTGAAGGGCGGTTATGACGCTACCCGCAGACTCTTGGACGCAGGGCATTCCCGGATAGCACTGATCAACATTGAAAGCCTCGAGAGCGGGTTGCCTGCTGCCGTCGGCCGCTACGAGGGCTACACCAAGGCCCTTGCGGAAGCTGGTCTGGAGCCCGATCCCCGCCTCGTCCGCTTCGGTCAGGGCGGTGAGGAGCATGGCTACAAGTACGCGATGGAGTTGTTGACCTCCGGAACTCCGCCGACCGCGATTTTCTGCGCGAACGATCGCGGCGCCTGGGGTGCCTATCAGGCCGTCTCGGATCTTCGCCTCTCCATACCCGGGGACGTCTCGATCGTGGGGTTCGATAACCAGGCCACCCTGGCGCCGTTTCTCCGTCCGGGCTTGACCACTTTTGAATTGCCGTTCGTCGCCATGGGCCGGCGCGCGGTCGAACTGATCCTCCAGGAGGCGGAACCCGGTGGCGGGGTCGAGCTGATGGACTGCCCTCTGATCGAACGGAACTCAGTGACTCATCCCAAGGAGATGCCATGAGCCGCACCATCCCGGCCCGACGCGGGCGTCCGCCGGCGGCATTGTTGCCGCAACGAAGAATATCCCTTGCACTACGCATGAAGAGGATTTTTCGCGCCTGGCAGTTATACGTATTACTAGCGCCTTCCCTGATCTACATCCTGGTCTTTAAGTACTGGCCGATGTACGGGGTGCAGATCGCTTTCAAGAACTACAACCCCGCTGATGGGTTTACGGACAGCCCCTGGGTGGGCCTGACGCACTTCATCAGGTTCGTGAACTCCTACCAGTTCGGCCAGGTCCTCGGAAACACCCTGTGGATTGCGGTCCTGGGCCTGCTGGTGGCCTTCCCTATCCCCATCATCCTGGCCCTGCTGGTCAACCAGCTCCAGAGTGAGAGGTTCAAGAAGTTCACCCAGACGGTCTTGTATTCGCCCGCTTTCATCTCCACGGTCGTGGTGGTGGGCATCATGTTCGTTGTCCTTTCCCCACGGTCGGGGCTGATCAACAACGCGATCCAACTGGCTGGCGGTGAGCCGATCTTCTTTATGGGTTCGGCGGAGTGGTTCCGTCCCATTTACGTGATCTCCGATGTCTGGCAGAACGCCGGGTTCTCCATGATTGTGTATCTGGCGGCCCTGGCGGCCATCGATCCGGCCCTGCACGACGCCGCCAAGGTCGACGGCGCATCGAAGCTGCAGCGGATCCGGCACATCGACCTGCCGGGCATCATGCCGGTGGTGACCATCCTCTTCATCCTGGCCATTGGCAACCTGCTGAACGTCGGCTTCGAGAAGGCGCTGCTGATGCAGACGCCCTTGAACCTCTCAAGCTCCGAGATCATCCAGACGTACGTCTATCACGCGGGTCTGCAGCAGGCGCAGTTCAGTTATTCGGCCGCCATCGGCCTGTTCAACTCCCTCCTCAACCTGGCGCTCCTGCTCTTCTTCAACACGGTGGCGCGCCGGGCCAACCAAGCGACCCTGTGGTGATGCCGAAATGTCTCTGACGACCAACCCCCGCACTGCCGACAGCCCCGTACGGGCCGTCATTCAAGACCGCCCCAAGCGGACGCTGAGGGACAGGTATGGTGACCGCGCCTTCAGCATCGCAGCCACAGCTATCCTGCTGCTGTCGATCCTGGCGGTTGTCTACCCTCTCTACTTCATCGTTATCGCCTCAGTCAGCGATCCGAACGCGATCTATGAAGGAAAAGTCTGGCTGTTCCCCTCCGGCGTGACTCTTGAGGGATACCAGCGGATATTCGCTGACAGTCGGATCTGGAACGGGCTGGCCAACACCCTCGTATACACCGTCCTGGGCACGGTCGTCAGTGTCACCACGATCCTTTGCGGAGCCTACGCACTCTCACGCAAGGACATGCCGGGCCGGAAAATCCTGATGCTCCTGTTCGTCATCACCATGTTCTTCGACGGCGGACTCATCACCAAGTACCTGGTGGTCCGCGACCTGGGCATGCTGAACACCGTCTGGGCTGTTGTCCTTCCCGGCGCGGTGGGGGTGTGGAACCTGATCATCGCGCGGTCGTTCTTCGAACACACCATCCCGAACGAACTCCGCGAAGCCGCCCAGATGGACGGCGCCACCGACTTCAAGTTCTTCTTCAAGATGGTGCTGCCGCTCTCCAAGCCCCTGATCATGCTCATGGTCATGATCCACGTCGTGGCCCAATGGAATTCGTTCTTCGATGCCCTGATCTTCCTGAACGACGACTCCAAGTACCCGCTGCAGCTTGTGCTGCGCAACATCCTCATCCAATCCGATGTTTCATCCACCGGCACCACCGGAGGAGACATCCAGTCCTATGCCGCAGCGCAAAGGATCGCAGAGCTCACCAAGTACGCCATGATCGTCGTCTCGAGCCTGCCGCTAATGATTGCCCTGCCATTCATGCAGAAGCACTTCACCAAGGGCGCCATGATCGGCGCCGTGAAATAGATCCCTCCCCTGCGTCAACCCGCCCCGGCAACCACCCGCCGTCGGCCTGCACCATACCCACCTCAAAAACCACCTCAGAATAGGAACGACCATGGCAATCAGCCGCAAATACGCCGTCCTCGGCGCCCTCCTGGCCGGAACGATGACGTTCACCGCCTGCTCGGGCGCCAAATCCGGCTCCCCGGAGATCAAAGACGCTTCCGCTGACTTTGGATTCCAGTCAACAGGTTTTCCGGTCGTCAGCAAACAGCTGACCCTGAAGTTCTCCGGCACCAAGACGGCCCTGGCCCCGGACTACAACACCATGACCGTGGTGAAGAACTGGGAGAAGGACACCAACATCCATATCGACTGGCAGAACCTGCCCGATACGGTCTTCCAGGAAAAGAAGAACCTCATCCTCGCCAGCGGGGACCTTCCCGATGCGTTCTTCAACACGGGTCTGACGGATGCAGAAATCGCCACGTACTCGGCCAGCGGCACCCTCATCCCGCTCGAGGGGCTCATCGAGAAGAACGCACCCAACCTCTCCAAACTGCTCGCGGCGCGGCCCGACATCAAGGCAGCCATCACTTCCTCTGACGGGCACATTTACTCCCTGCCCTCCGTCGAGGAGCTCGGCCTGGTCCAGTTCCCGAACGAACTGGCCGTCAACACCGCATGGCTGAAGAAACTCAACATCCCCATGCCCAAGACCATCAGCGAGTTCCACGACGCCCTTCTGGCTTTCAAGAACCAGGACGCTTCCGGGACCGGCAAGACCATACCGCTGAGCTTCATGCCCGGTTCGTGGTGCGGGGACATCGTGGACCTCATCGCGGCCCTCGGCGGTGTGCCGGACAACATGGACCACCGGATCGTCCAGAACGACAAGGTGATTTTCACGCCCACCCAGGACGGCTACAAGAAGGCCATCCAGACCCTGCACCAGTGGTACCAGGAAGGCCTGATCGATCCGGAGTCCTTCTCCCAGGACGACAAGGCTTACCTCGCCAAGGGCAAGGCGGCCACGGAAAACCTCGGCTCCTTCGTCTGGTGGGAAGTCCCCGAGATGGTCGGCGCAGACCGCGCCACCGACTATTCCCTCGTGCCCGTCCTCCAAGGCGTGGACGGCAAGCGCATCGCCAGCCAGGCCAACAACCAGGAAATCGCCCGCGGTGCGTTCGCCATCACCCGGGCCGACAAATACCCCGCCGCAACCATGCGCTGGGCCGACAACCTCTACGATCCCATCCAGTCCGCCCAGGCCAACTGGGGACCGATCGGTGAAACCCTCCAAAAGGACGCCAACGGGCTGCTGGTACAGATCCCCGCCGCAGCCGGCACCAGTGAAGGCGAACGCCGCCAGAAGGTCGCCCCGGGCGGACCGAAGGCCAACACCGCCGAGAACTTCAAAACGGTCGTAGCACCCGAACCGCGCGCTGCGGAACGCCAGAAAACCGTCAACGACAACTACAAGCCCTTCGCCGGCAACGACGGCTATCCCCCGGTGGCCCTGTCCACGGAGGAACTCCAGCAGATCAGCAACATCGAGACTGACACCAGTTCCCTGGTCAAACAGAACATCGCCAAATGGATCGTCTCCGGCGGCATTGAGCAGGAATGGGACGGCTATGTCACCCAGCTCAAGAACATCGGCGTCGACAAAATGATCGAGGTCTACCAGCAGGCCTACGACCGCTACAAGAAGAACTCCTAGTCCCCGCGCAGGTGGGCCGGCGATCCCCTCGCCGGCCCACCTGCCGCGAACCATCGATGCGCTGGCTTCCCACGGGACGTGCAACGCCCAGACCTGCCAAGAAACGAGACACAACCTTCATGACTGCCGCGACCGCCACGACAGCCGAAACATTCCGGCCGGCCCTGCACTACGCAGCCCGGAACACCTGGCTCAATGACCCCAACGGCCTGATCCATCATGAGGGTGTCTACCACCTCTACTACCAGAACAACCCGTTGGGTAACGTCTGGGGAAACATGTCCTGGGGACACGCGACGTCCACGGACCTGCTCACCTGGACAGAGCACCCCGTCGCCATCGCCTGCGACGATGAAGAAGACATCTTCTCCGGCAGCATCGTCTTTGACCGCCACAACAGCAGCGGCTTCGGCACCCCCTCAGCCCCGCCCCTGGTCGCCGTTTATACCAGCGCCTTCAAGCCCGGCTCCGCACATGAGGGCATCCAGGCACAGTCCCTGGCCTACAGCCTGGACGGTGGCTACACCTGGACCAAACACAAAGACAACCCCGTACTCAGCCGCGGTTCGGCCGAGTTCCGCGACCCCAAGGTCATAAGGTACGACGGCGGTGCAGGCAGCTATTGGGTCATGGTCGCCGTGGAAGCCACGGACTTCCAGGTGGTGCTGTACAAGTCCGCTGACCTGAAGAGCTGGGAGTTGCTGAGCAGCTTCGGCCCGGCTAACGCCACCGGCGGCGTCTGGGAATGCCCTGACCTGTTCGCCTTGCCTGTCGACGGTGATCCGGACAACCTCAAGTGGGTCCTGACCGTCAATCTCAATCCCGGTGGCCCCAACAACGGCTCGGCCGGGCAGTACTTCGTGGGAGACTTCGACGGGACCGCTTTCACCTCCGCCACCACGGTCACTGAAGGCCTGCAGGATCCGGACAGGCTGGGCGAGTATCAGTGGCTCGACTGGGGCCGGGACTACTACGCAGCTGTTTCCTTCAGCGACGCGCCCGACAACCGCCGCCTCATGATCGCCTGGATGAACAACTGGGAATACGCCAACCAGATCCCCACCTCACCCTGGCGCAGCCCCATGACGCTGGTCCGCGAAATCTCACTCCACACCAGCGAGGGAAACCTGGGCCTGGTGCAGCGGCCCGTGGGTGACTGGGCCGCACTGGCTGACCCCGCCAAGCCTTTCCGCCTTTCCGAAACCACCATTACGGATGGGACCCAGGTCCTCGATGGGGCCGCCGGCACCGTCCAGCGCATCGACGCCACGTTCGCCCCCGGAACCGCCGAGGAGTTCGGCCTTATCCTGCGAGGAGACGGCGTGCAGGGAACACGTGTGGGCATTCGGGCCGCAGAGGGCTCCCTGATCCTCGACCGCAGGGAATCCGGGCAATCAGACTTCCACGAATCCTTCCCGTCCTTTGACACGGCACCCCTTCGGACGACAACAGGGACCTACGATCTCACCATCTTCGTGGACCGCTGCTCCGTCGAAGTCTTCGCCCAGGGAGGCCAGGTCACCATGACCGAATTGATCTTCCCGGCCAACACCAGCACCGAGGTCGCACTGTACGCCATCGGCGGGAGAGCAACTTTGAATAGCTTGAGTGTCACGCAATACGCATAAGAGTCCGGCAGCTACGACTTTAGAGGAACCTCGGATCCATCTGCAGCCAGCCACGTAGTCAAGGCTGCGCCCCCTTTTTCTGACAGGAAATTTTATGCAATACCGCAAACTCGGCAACAGCGGCATGTACGTCAGCGCGATTGCCCTGGGCAACTGGGCCACCCACGGGGAAACGTTGGACCAGGACGTCGCCACCGCATGCGTGCGCAAGGCCTTGGACCTTGGCGTTACCACTTTCGACACTGCAGACGCCTATGCAGGCACCAAAGCTGAAACCATGCTCGGCGAAGCCCTCAAAGGCGTGCGCCGTGAAGGTATCGAGGTCATGACCAAGGCTTTCTTTCCCACAGGAACGGGCAAGAACGACCGCGGACTGTCCCGCAAGCACATCATGGAATCCATCAATGGATCGCTGCGTCGGCTCCAGACGGACTACGTTGATGTTTACCAGGCGCACCGCTATGACTACGAAACCCCGCTGGAAGAAACGATGGGTGCCTTCGCGGACATCGTCCATGCCGGCAAAGCCCATTACATTGGCGTGTCCGAGTGGACCGTTCAAGAGATCCGCGCCGGCGCGGCCCTGGCGGCCGAGCTGGGCATCCAGTTCGTGTCGAGCCAGCCGCAGTACAACATGCTGTGGCGCGTGATCGAACCCGAAGTCGTCCCGGCCTGCGCGGAGCTTGGGATCACCCAGGTCTGCTGGTCGCCGCTGGCCCAAGGCGTGCTGAGCGGCAAGTACAGCGCTTCCACCGTTCCTGCAGGCAGCCGTTTCAGCGCCGTCGACGGCACCTTGAACACCGAACACAGGTTCATGCAGCCGGCGGTGCTGGAACGGGTGGAGAAGCTCAAGCCGATCGCCGCGGATCTCGGTGTTCCGCTGGCCACCCTGGCCGTGGCCTGGGTGTTGGCACATCCGAACGTTTCCGCGGCGATTGTCGGCGCCAGCCGCCCCGAACAGCTCGAAGACACGGTCAAATCGGCCGGCCTTGTCCTCGGGCACGAAACGCTCGAACTGATCGACGGCGCTCTTGGCGATGTTGTGGAGCGCGACCCCGCCAAAGTGGAGTCGTTCGCTCAGCGCGTCTAAGCCAGGACGGCCGTAACTGCGTGGACGCCGACCTCGGCAGCGAGGAAACCGCGTACATCGGACAGTTCATCCGCGTTGATGCCGTGTGCCAGTCCCGGATAGAGCCGCTCTGTCAGCGAGGTGTGCCGCGGAAGATACTCGCTGCTGCGGGTAATAGCCACCGGGGCGATGACCCGGTCTTCGGAGCCCCGGCCCCAGAAGAGGGAGGGGCGGCTGGCGAGAAGGGTCTCATCGCCCGGCTGCGGACCGCCCAGCACAAATCCGCCCAGAACGACGGGGGCCACCACCCGTTCGGGCCGGGTGCGCAGCAGTTGGCTGGCCATAAGGCCACCCTGCGAGAAGCCGATGGGCACGATGCGGGTAGCGGGGGCAACGTTGGCCTCGATCCAGGCCCAGATAGCCTCGGTTGCTGCCTCAACCGGCTCGGCGTCGGGGTTACCGGGGGTGGTGATCGAGAACCAGGCTGCTCCGCCATTGCCAAGCTCAAGCGGCGCGCGCAGTGATGCCCAGGGCAGGTTCAGGCCAAGCGCCGGCGCCAGCGAGCCGAGGTCGTGTTCGTTGGAGCCGAATCCGTGCAGGAAAAGTGCAACTGCATCGGTTGCGGCCTTGGTGGTCCAGTCGTGCGAGCGCACGTCGCGCAGTGAAGTGTTCATGTGGAAAATCAGCTCCTTGAGCTCAGGAAACGGGGTCTGGTATCCCACTCAACAATACACTATTTACTTGCAGCTTCAACCAAAGAAGGTCGGTCGTGCTGCGGCCGGGCGAGTGCGCTGCCCCGGCCCTGTTGGCGGATCAGTTCCAGCACCGTGATGGGACAATTCCTGTCCACGCTCCCTCCATCACAGCACCGGACTAATCCGGGCCCTTTGCGCCAGCCGGCATCCGGGCGGCCGCAGGACCAACGACTCTGTTGCCCAGCCGTCCCCCAAGGCAGTCTGGTAAGACGATGGGATTTCCGGGAAGGAGCACACGTTGTGATCGCGAATGCTGCGGCCGTACCGGGAAGAGTCTGCCATGAACGTTGATCTCCCTGCCCTGCCTGCCGGTCTCCTGGTGACGCTGGGGGTCCTGGCACTGTCCGGGCTGGTCCTGGACGCGATCGCGTTGATCGACCTATACCAGCGGCCTGCCGAACAGGTAGTGTCCGGCCGGAAGTGGGTCTGGCTTGTGCTGATCCTTCTCCTGAGCCTTCTCGGCCCGGGTCTGTATCTTCTGGCGGGCCGCAAGCGCGACTCCCGTACGGGCACACCTGCCGGATCGTTCCGCCCATCGCAGCCGCCCGGCGCCGCCGACGTCATTGACAGACTCTATGGTCCTCCGGGCCACACCTCCCGACAGTGAACCCTGCAATCGAGGCGGCCGGCCTGACCAAGGTTTTCGGGACGAAACGTGCCCTCGACGCCGTGGACCTTGCCGTGGAGGAAGGCTCCGTTTTTGGGTTTCTTGGTCCGAATGGTGCCGGAAAAACCACCATGCTCCGGCTGCTAAGCGGCCTGGCCAGGCCAACCTCGGGTTCGCTCCACGTGCTGGGGCGTCCCGTCCGGGGCACGTCAGCGGGCGCCATGACGGGATTCCTTCCGGACGTTCCCGCGTTCTACCACTGGATGACGGCTGCCGAAACGATGCGCTTCGCCGGCAGGCTGTATGGCATGGCCGGGAAGGAGTTGGACGACCGCGTTAACCTGCTTCTGGAGATGGCAGGCCTCGCACAGGTAGGCTCGCGGATCGGGGAATACTCGCGCGGTATGAAGCAGCGCCTGGGCATTGCCCAGGCGCTCATCAACGCACCCCGGCTGCTGCTTTTGGACGAACCTACCGGCGCGCTTGATCCCATGGGACGAAAGGACGTCCTCGAACTCATCGCATCCTTGCGGGGCCGTACGACGGTGTTTTTCTCCACCCATATCCTCGGCGACGCCGAACGCGTGTGTGACGCTGTGGCCGTCCTGGACCATGGCCGGGTGGTGGCCCAGGCGCCCATCGAGGAACTGAAGGAACGGTACTCCAAACAGAGGATCGTCGTCGAAGTCACGTCCGGGGCTGACCGTTTGGCCGCGGACATCGCACGCTGCGGTTGGGCAAAATCCGTCCTGCTGGGAGCCTCCGGCGTGGTGGAGGTCGCCGTCACTGACCTCGCAGCTGCCCAGCACGAAATTCCTGCCATGGTCAGCCGCCAAGGGACGGGGCTTGCACGCCTGGAGGTCACCGAGATGGACCTTGAGCAGGTCTTTGTCCAGTTGGTCAGCGGCGGTGACCGGGCGTGAACGGATCACTTGTGTTTGCCCGCAAGGAGGCTCTGGAGATTGTCAGGACCTGGCGCATCTGGGTGCTGCCCTCCATTATCGTGTTTTTCGCCCTCACCGGTCCTCCGCTCGCACGGTTCACCCCCGATCTGATCAACACCTTGGCCGGTGACCAGCTCGGCCAATTCACGTTGCCGCCGCCGACGTACCTGGACTCCTACGGGCAGTGGATCAAGAACCTGTCCCAGACGGTGCTGTTCGCACTCATCATCATCTACGGCGGCCTCATCTCCGCCGAAGTCCGGAACGGCACTGCCGTCTTTGTCCTCACGAAGCCGGTGACCCGGGCGGCGTTCATCATCGTCAAGGCAGTCGTCCACTCCTTGTTCCTGGCGGTGCTCCTACTGGCCGGAACACTCATTACCTGGGGCATGACCGGCGCCGTCTTCGGTGAAGCGCCGGCGCCCAGGGTGTGGGAATCAGCTCTTCTCTGGCTGGCGTTCGGCGTCTTCTTCATCGCATTGATGACAGTTTTGTCCGTCGTGATTCCAGCCCCGGCAGGGGCTGCCGGGGCCGGGCTCGGCGCCTACATCCTGCTTTCGATCGGCGCGGTCTGGAAGCCGCTGAGCACGTACTCGCCGGCGGGCATAACCGGCCAAGCCTCCGCACTGGCCGCAGGCGCCGACATCTCCTCTCCGCTGTGGACCGTGACGGCCTCGGCCGTCCTGTCCGTGGCTTTGGTCTGGCTCGCCGCGGCTCTCTTCCGCCGCAAGGAACTCTAAAAGCGAAGCCAGGCACGAGGACAATGTCATCGGAAGTGACCCCCGGCAGCGGACGACGGCGGGTGGCTGGGATCATTGTGACGCTTGCCCTGCTCGCCCTCATGGTGGTGTTCACTTCCCGATCGGCCGTCCCGCCGTCGCCGTCGTCGCCGCCGTCGGCTGAGCCCTCCACCGGGGTCACGACAAGCAGCCCCGGGCTGACGCCGTCTCCTTCACCCTCCCAGACGACGACAGCCCCTGTGCCACCGGCAACAGAAACGCCCGAAGCCGGCCAGACTCCTGTCGAGCCTCCGGTGACTGTCGCGCCCGTCCCCCCGCCGGAGGAACCCCCCGCACCCCCCGTTCCGTTCCCGCCGTCGCTCCGTGGCCTCGATCTCACCCTCATTCCCGGCGCCGGGAATGCGGTGGCACTGACCTTTGATGCCGGCGCAAACTCCGCCGGCCTGGCGAAAATCCTGTCGGCGCTCTCAGCCCAAGGCGTGGCTGCCACTTTCTTCCTCACCGGCACCTGGGCCGCCGACAACCCGGCAGGGGTCACGCAGATCGTGGACGCGGGGCACCGTGTGGCCAACCACTCCATGACCCATCCCGGATTCACCGGGCTCTCCGACCAGCAGATAGCGCAGCAGGTTCTGGGAGCGCAGCAGGCGATCCTGACCGCAGGCGCAGACCCCCGCCCCTTGTTCCGTTTCCCCTACGGGGAACGGGACGCACGGACCATCGCTGCCGTCAACGATCTTGGCTACGTCGCCATCCGCTGGACCGTGGACACCCTGGGCTGGAAAGGGACCAGCGGCGGGATCAGCACCCAAACAGTCATCGACCGCGTTCTTGGAAGCCTTCAACCGGGTGAGATCGTGCTGATGCATATCGGCTCCAACCCCGATGACGGAACCACCCTGGACGCGGACGCCCTTCCCCGGGTGATCGCCGGAATCAAAGCCGCCGGCTACGGATTCGTCACCCTGGACGACGTGCTGGGCCGCTAGTCCCGCCACGCTGACCACGACGTCAGCCTTTTGGATACCGGCTTCCGGCGGGACTTTCTACCCTTGTTGGCCCCGCCCGGCGGGTATCGGATGGGAGCATGACCGCAGGAACCAGACGAACTGCGGGCCGGCACCGGATCGCCAAGGACATCCACAGCTTTCCCGTCCGGCCCAACCTGTCCGACTACGAAGCCGTGTGCGCGGCGTTCACGTGGGACGACGCGCGCCGGGCTCTTTCCGGGCTGCCCGGCGGGGGGCTCAACATCGCCCACGAGGCGGTGGACCGCCATGCGACAGGGCCGCGCGGCCACCATCAGGCCTTGCGGTTCATCCGCGCCGACGGCTCAGCCCACGCCATCACGTATGCCGAACTATCCGAGCGGAGCAACCGGTTCGCGGCCGTCCTGACACAGCTGGGCATCGGCCGCGGGGACCGGGTCTTCTCACTGACCGGCCGTAGCCCGGAACTCTACGTCGCGGTGCTGGGCACGCTGAAGAACGCCAGCGTCTTTTGCCCTTTGTTCTCCGCCTTCGGACCGGAACCGGTCAGGCAACGCCTCCGTCTGGGAGCCGGCCGCGCACTGGTCACTACCCGCGCCCTATACCGACGCAAGGTCCGGCAGATCCGCGACGAGCTGCCGGAGCTGAAGTTCATCCTCCTGATCGACGCCGACGGCGAGCCTGACCCCGGGACCCTGGACCTGGCCGGACTCATGATGAGTGTCCCGGGTGACGGATCCGCCGCCGTGACCCACGGCGAGGACATGGCTCTACTGCATTTCACGAGCGGGACCACGGGCACCCCTAAGGGTGCCATCCACGTTCATGAGGCGGTGACCGCCCATTACGCGACAGGCCGGTTCGCGCTGGACCTGCACCCTGACGATGTCTACTGGTGCACCGCGGACCCCGGCTGGGTCACGGGGACGTCGTACGGGATCATTGCCCCGCTGGTCCACGGCGTCACCACGATCGTGGATGAGGAAGAGATGGACGCCGAACGCTGGTACCGGATCCTTGCTGAGCAGCGGGTCACGGTGTGGTACACGGCGCCGACGGCCCTCCGGATGCTGATGAAGGCAGGGGCGGAAGCTGCCGTCGGCCACGATCTTTCTGCGCTGCGGTTCGTAGCCAGCGTGGGTGAGCCCCTCAACCCCGAAGTGGTGGTGTGGGGCCAGGACGCCTTTGGCCAGCCCGTGCACGATAACTGGTGGCAGACCGAAACCGGTGGCATCATGATCGCCAACTTCGTTGCCACCGAAATCCGGCCCGGCTCGATGGGACGGCCGCTGCCCGGTGTGGAAGCTTCCTTGGTGGCACGGGACCCGGACGGGAATCCTGTGCTTCGCGGCGGCGAACCTGTCCTGGTGACGGACCCGGACACCATGGGCGAACTGGCGCTGCGCACCGGCTGGCCGTCAATGTTCAGGGGCTATCTCAACGCCCCGGACCGCTACCGCCGCTGCTTTGCCGGCGGCTGGTACCTCACAGGCGACCTGGCGACGAGGGACGCCGACGGATATTACTGGTTTGTTGGCCGTGGCGATGACGTCATCAAATCCTCCGGTCACCTGATTGGCCCCTTCGAGGTTGAGAGTTCGCTGATGGAGCACCCTGCAGTCGCCCAGGCAGGCGTTATTGGGGTCCCCGATCCGGTGGCCGGAGAGGTGGTCAAGGCGTTCGTTGAATTGCGCAACGGCTGGGAGCCCTCCGAAGAGCTCCGCCTGGACATCATCGGGTTTGCCCGCAAACAGCTGGGCGCCGCCGTGGCTCCCCGCATGGTGGATTTCATCACCTCCCTGCCAAAGACCCGCAGCGGCAAGATCCTCCGGCGGCTCCTGAAGGCGCGCGAGTTGGGCCTGCCCGAGGGAGACACGTCCACGGTCGAGACCACGCCGGAGCCACAATGAGCGGCCAGCCAGGGCCGATCAGCCCGGATCAGGCGGCGAAGGCCACGCACCTGCTGTTCCAGATGCTTCGCGTCCGGCGGCTGGAGGAGCGATGTGTCGAGCTTTACAGCGAAGCCAGGATCCGGGGGTTCCTGCACGTCTATATCGGCGAGGAAGCCGTCGCGGCGGGCGTCCTGGACACTCTGGAGCCGGAGGACGCGGTCGTTGCAACGTACCGCGAACACGGCCACGCGCTGCTGCGCGGAGTTCCGGCCGGCGCCATCCTCGCGGAGATGTATGGCTATGTGCAGGGCTGCTGCCGGGGACGGGGCGGCTCGATGCACCTTTTCGACGCCGGCACCCGGTTTTTCGGCGGAAATGCCATTGTTGCCGGCGGATTGCCCCTTGCCGTGGGCCTGGCCCTGGCGGATAAGATGGCGGGCCGCTCCCGGGTCACTGCCTGCTTCTTCGGAGAAGGGGCCGTAGCCGAGGGGGAATTCCATGAGAGCCTGAACCTGGCGGCACTGTGGCAACTGCCGGTGCTCTTCTGCTGCGAGAACAACCTGTACGCCATGGGCACTGCCTTGGGCCGCTCAGAGTCGCAGACCGATATCGCGCTGAAGGCCGCCGGCTACGAGGTGGCGGCCTGGGCAGTGGACGGGATGGACGTGCTCGCCGTGCACGAGGCCGCCCGCCGGGCCGTGGATGCGGTCCGGTCCGGCGGCGGACCGCACTTCCTGGAACTGCGCACATATCGCTTCCGCCCGCATTCCATGTTTGACCCCGAGCGCTACCGGGAGAAGTCCGAGGTGGCCCGTTGGCAGGAACGGGACCCGATCAACCTGCTCCGCAATGCCCTCCAGGACGGCGGCCTGCTGACCACAGAGCAATGGTCAGACCTGGAACGCGCCGCCGACGCCGAGGTGGCCGAGGCCATCGAATACGCTGAGGCCGGCACCCCCGAACCCGTCGAAGAACTCACCCGGTTTGTCTACAGCGAGCGGGGCCCGGCGTGAAGACCACCTACCGGGAAGCCGTCCGGGCCTCGATCAGGGATGCGATGATCCGTGACGAACGGGTATTCCTCATGGGCGAGGACGTGGGCGCCTACGGGGGCTGCTACGCCGTCAGCCTTGGACTGTTCGAGGAATTCGGGCCGGAACGCATCCGCGACACCCCGCTCTCCGAATCAGGCTTTGTGGGCGCCGGAATCGGCGCCGCGCTTGGCGGCATGCGGCCCATTGTCGAAATCATGACCGTTAACTTCAGCCTGCTGGCCCTGGACCAGATCGTCAACAACGCCGCCACACTCCTGCACATGTCCGGCGGCCAATTCAATGTACCCCTGGTGATCCGGATGACAACCGGGGCGGGACGTCAGCTGGGCGCCCAGCATTCCCACAGTCTGGAGGGCTGGTACGCCCACATTCCCGGCCTGCGCATTCTTGCCCCGGCGACGCTGGCGGACGCACGCGGCATGCTCTGGACGGCATTGCAGGACCCGGACCCGGTGCTCATCTTCGAACACGGCACGCTCTACAACATGGCGGGCGAGCTCGCTGACGACGCCGGGCCCGTGGACATTGACTCGGGCGCCGTCCGGCGGCAGGGAACGGACGTCTCCCTGATCACCTATGGCGGCACCCTCCCGGCAACACTCGACGCCGCCGCTCAGCTGGCAGGCGACGGCATCAACGCCGAGGTGCTGGATCTGCGTACCCTGCGCCCGCTCGATGATGCAGCGATCCTGGCCACGATGGAACGGACCCACCGGGCCGTTGTGGTGGATGAAGGGTGGCGAAGCGGCGGCATCTCGGCAGAAATCAGCGCCCGCATCACGGAAGCCGCTTTCTACGATCTGGACGCCCCGGTTGCGCGCGTCTGCAGTGCCGAAGTTCCGATGCCCTATGCAAAGCATCTGGAGCTCGCTGCGCTTCCGACCGCCGAGCGGATCGTCAAAGCCGCACGGGAGGTGACAGGGGCAGGTGGGTGATTTCCGGATGCCGTCGCTGGGGGCAGACATGGACCACGGCAAGATGGTGGAGTGGCTGGTGAAGCCGGGCGACTACGTTCACCGCGGGGATGTTGTGGCCGTCGTCGACACTGATAAGACAGTCATGGACGTGGAGACCTTTGAAGAGGGTGTTGTTGCCGAGCTGCTCGTGGACATCGGCACCACCGTTCCTATCGGTACACCCTTGGCCCGGATCACTGCGACCCCCGGCGAGGCGCCCGGAGCCACCGGAAGCCCCCCGCCCGCCCGACCACCGGAGTCGGCCGCTGAGCCGCCCCGCGAAGGTCCTGCAGGCGATGAACCCGCCGCGCCCCTCTCGCCGCCGGTGCGGCATCTGGCCCACCGCCTTGGAGTTGATCCCGGCTCCGTCCACGGCACCGGAAAGCACGGCGCCGTGACCCGCGCGGACGTGGAACATGCCGCAGCCACCGGCGCAGACACAGGCGCAGCCACCGGCGGAGAGGCGGCCGGCACGGTCCGGACGCCCGCGGCAGGACCAGTGGGTCTGCCGGCCGCGGCCAGGGTGCGATCATCGCCCCGCGCACGGCGGCTGGCAGCCGAACACGGTGTGGATTTGGGGAAGGTGACGGGAACGGGGCCCGGCGGCGCGGTCACCGAGACAGACGTGCGCCAGGCCGCGGGTGGCGCCGCGCCCGCCGCGCCGCCAGCAGCGCCGGGAGCACTGCCGCAGGAGTTGTCCGCGGAGGCCGTGCTGTCCGAACCCCGGTCCGCGGATTCCCTCCAGCGTGAGGCGAAACTGCGCAAGGCCGTGGGGGCGTTGATGTCCCGCTCCAAGAAGTCCATCCCGCACTATTACCTCAGCACAACCCTGGACATGAGCGCGGCGGTGGCCTGGCTGCAGGCGGTGAATCTGCATCGTCCCGTGGCCTCCCGGCTGGTGGCCTCCGCCCTGTTGCTGAAGGCAACCGCAGTCGCCGCCAAATCAGTGCCCGACGTCAACGGTTTTTATGTCGACGGCGGGTTCCGGGCCAGCGAGTCGGTTCATCTCGGGATAGCGGTGTCGCTCCGCCGGGGCGGCATAGTCGCGCCCGCCATTCATAACGCGGACATGCTCAGCCTGGACGCACTGATGGAACGGCTGCGGGATCTGGTGAGCCGCGCGCGGGCAGGAAGGTTGCAGCGGGCGGAGATGGCGGATCCCACCATCACTGTCACGAATCTGGGCGACTTGGGCGTGGAAAGCGTTTTTGGCGTGATCTATCCCCCGCAGGTCGCCATGGTCGGGTTGGGACGGCTGATGGAACAGCCGTGGGCGCATGATGGAATGCTCGGTGCCCGCCACGTGGTAATTGCCACCCTCTCCGCGGACCACAGGGTCAGCGATGGACTGCGCGGTGCACGTTTCCTGACCCGGCTGGACGAGCTTCTGCAAAAACCGGAGGAACTATGAACGAAGAGAAGGCCCGGGCCGCAGTACATCAGGCCATTGGACAGGTCGCGCCGGACCTCCAGCCGGAGGACCTCAGCGGGGATGCCAGGCTGCGGCAGGACCTGGAGCTGGACTCGCTGGACTTCCTGCGGCTCGTGGAAGTGATCGACAACGCCACCGGTGTGGATATTCCGGAACGGGACTATCCCGAGGTGGCTACCGTTCAGGGCCTGATTGCCTACGTCGCCGCCCACTGCTGACCTGCCAAGGGCCTGGCTGCGGGCTCCTCGGACGGTGGAACGGCCTCAACACTCAGCACGCCATGACATTCGCAGGGTGAAGTGGCCCTCGGCGCTGTTTCTGGCGATCACGCGCGGGCACCTGTTTTCCAGTAAATACTCGAAAGAACGCAGAAAACAGGGACAGCCCAAAGCCAGGATCTCCAGAGACGTTCGGCCCTAGCGGCGGCCCCGCAGGCGGCGGAAGCTTGAACTATGAATGCCACCAATCCAGCACCAAGAATCGTCCACACTGCTGCGCAGTCCACCGCCGTTGTCAGGGAAACGATCCCGATGGCCGCCATGTCGGAGTTTTTCGGCCGGGCATTTGGCACCGTGATGGCTGCCGCCGGGTCCCAGGGCATCCCCGTAGCCGGTCCTCCTTTTGCCCTCTACCGGGGGATGCCTACCGAGACCGTCGACGTCGAGGCCGGTTTCCCCGTCGCGGCCGGATTCAGGGAAACCGAAGCAGTGGCTAGCGGCACCCTGCCTGAAGCCGACGCCTTTGAAGCGATCCATGTGGGATCGTATGACACCCTTGGGCAAACGTACGGTGTCATCCAGGAGCGGATGCGGGCCGAGGGCCGCACCCCCTCGGACACCATGTGGGAGTTCTACCTTAGCGATCCTGCCACCGAACCCGACCCGACCAAGTGGCAGACCCGGGTGGTCTGGCCCTATTCCTGATGAACGCTGCGGCGGGAAAGCCGGACCGGGTCATCCTGGCGATAGTGTCCGCAATAGCCCTGTTGGTGGTTGTGTCGCTCGCCGTCGTGCTCACCCGCGGGCAGCCGGAAGTCCTGGACGAATCGACACCGCAGGGAGTCGTGCAGCGCTACAGCAGCGCTGTGATCGACGGTGATCGGGCCACCGCCACTTCCTACCTCACAGAGGCGGCGACGACCTCATGCCGCAGCTACCCGGACAGCGGACCGCCGCCCAGCAGGGTTGTCCTGATATCCGCCACTGAGAGCGGTACGTCCGCCGTCGTCAAGGTATCCGTGATCGCCGCAGCTTCGGACGGCTTGTTCGGACCCTCCGAGTACGAGACCGAGGCCCGGTTCTCACTCGTGAAAACCAACGGCAAGTGGCTGGTCGACCAGGCCCCGTACCAGCTCCTGACATGCACCGGATCCGCGGTGAAACAATGATCTCCCAAGCCCCCGCGACAGGTCCCGGGGCGCGGTCCATCCAACTCACCCTCCGCCGCATGATCCTCTACGCACTGTTGTTTGCCCTGGTGATCATCACCGCTGTGGGACTCAGCGGACTTTTGGAGCGCCTGTTCAGTACCGGTGCCCTGCTGGCCTCAGGCGACGTGGCCGGGCTTGCGCGTTCCTTGGCCTTCACCCTGATCGGCGGGCCGCTCACCGCAGTGCTGTGGTGGATGGTCTGGAGGCGGCTTGACGACGCTCCGGAACGGACCGCACCGGCATGGGCGGTGTATCTCAGCGCCGTTTACGCTGTATCACTGATCACGGCGGTGACGGCCCTGCTGACCACGGCGTCATCCTTCATCGGCCGGCCGGAACCACAGTGGTACGGGCCGTTGTCCGCGGGACTGGTGTGGGCGGGAATCTGGATCTGGCATCACTGGGTCTGGCGGCACCCAGTCAAGCATCCACCCGGACTGGAGGACGTCCCCGCGATCACGGGCTGGGTCTTCGGACTGGCGGTGGCCGTGGTGTCCGCCATTTCGGCCCTTGGCGGCCTGCTCGACGTCGCCGTCCGGGGGAACGCCAGCCTGATCGCGGGAGCACCCTGGTGGCAGCCCATCGTCCGGGCCCTGGTCTGGGCCGTTGGCGGAGCCGGCGTCTGGTGGTGGCACTGGTTCCGGCGCGGCGGACGGTCGGTGGAGACAACTCTTGGGGACGTGGCCTTGGTTGGAGCAGGTATCTTCGCCGCCGGCGCAACGGCGCTCACCGGCGCGGGAGTGGTGGTTTTTGTTCTGCTGCGGACGGCATTGGACCGGGGTGGGGCAATGAGTGAACTGCTGGCTCCCCTGGGAACCGCCCTGGCCTCTGCAGCTGTGGGCGCCCTGGTATGGCGGTACCACCGCGTCATCGGGACGCGCCGCTCGTTGGCCACGCGACGCGCAGGCCGGCTCGTGACGTCCGGGGTTGCCCTGGCGGCCGCCGCATCCGGGATTGGCGTTGTTATCAATGCAACCCTTGCCACGGCCGTATCTCCCCTGGCCGGTGGAGGCGTGCGCACGCTGCTGTTAGGGGGCGTCAGCTCCCTCCTCGTCGGAGGATGCACCTGGTGGTTTGCCTGGAACCCGCTGCAGCAACCCGGCAGTGCGGACGCGATCCCCCCGGGCCGGCGGATCTACCTGGTGGTGTTTTTCGGCATCAGTGCAGTGGTGGCGCTCATTGCCCTCCTGGTGATCGGATACCGGCTCTTCGAGTTCCTTCTGGGCGGGAGTTCCGGGGCCGGGCTACTGGACCGGGTCCGGGCACCGCTTGGTCTCCTGACAGCTGCAGGCCTCGTAGCTGCCTATCATTTCGCCCTGTGGCGCCGGGAACGTGCCCGCCCGCCTGGGGCGTCGGCAGGCGCACATGCCATAGACCGGGTCACCTTGGTGGCCCCCTACGACACCGCAGCATTGTCCAAGGCGGTGAGGGACGCTACAGGCGCCAAAGTCGCGGTCTGGAGAAGGGCAGAATCAGGGCACCAAGCGCTGCCGGCCGGCGCTGCCGTCCCTGTCGAACAGGCGCTGGTTGACCGGGTGCTCACTGCACTTGCAGATGTGACCGCCCGGAACGTGTTGGTGGTGATCGGTCCGGGGACCGGTCAGCCGGCACCCTTCGAGGTGATCCCCGTGGACATGGACGGGCGTAGCCGCTGATCGCGCCGAAGCACGGCGTTGTACAACTGAAAAAGGTGATGATGATGGGTGGGGTAGTACATTTCGAAATTCCGGCCGATGACGAGGACCGCGCGAGGGCTTTCTACCAGTCGGCGTTTGGCTGGACGTTCCAGGTGTTGCCGGACATGGAATACAGCCTGGCCATGACCACTCCGCCTCAAGCCGACGGCGTGACGGCCCGGCCGGGATCCATCAATGGTGGCATCTTCCGGCGCGGTAACGTCCTTTCGGCGCCTGTGCTGACCATCGACGTCGAGGACATCGACGCGGCACTCGCCCGGATCGGGCGGCTGGGCGGGCAGACGGTTCGGGAAAGGATGGAGGTTCCCGGTACCGGCTGGAATGCCTACTTCCGGGACACCGAGGGAAACGTGGTGGGACTCTGGCAGAGCGCAGAACCGGTAGCCCGGCCTGAGGCATGAGCATTAGCCGGACGCCCTTCAGACTGCTGGCGGCAGTCGTATTTGCCCTGCTGCTTGGCGGTGGCCAGGCAGCAAACGCCGCCACGCCGGTCGGCGTCGTTGTTGAGGACCGGGCGGGAGTACTCGACCGGAACACCCTGGACCCGGCCCTGCGTGCCATGGAGTTCCATTCCCCCACCAAAGTTGCTGTCTACACCTACAACGGCAGCACCACCGACAATCTCAATGAAGAAGTCCTCAGGTTTGCCCGCGCGGAGCACCCGGACTGGATCAGCCCCGACGGCCAAAAATGGGCCGACGGGCTTTTCATCTTCGCCCTCGATCCGGTGGGCCGCCACGTTGGCACCTATATGGGTGAGGACCGGAAAGTTTCACCGGCACAACGCGATGACATCCAAAACGCTTCCAAGGAACTCCTTCGGGACGCCCAGTGGACGGACGGGGTCATCGCCGGGGTCCGTCGTGGTGCCGAACTGATCAACCAGCCCTGGTACCAGTCGGCGGCCTTCCTGGTCACCGCCTGGGTGACAGGAGTGGCAGCCGCGCTGGGGGCGGCGGCCTGGCTGACAGTGCGCGCGGTCACCCGCGCCACCAGCAGAAAGGAACTCAAACGCGGTGACACGAGCTATGCCCATGTCAGTGCTGACCTGGATGTCACGGAACTGAATGCCGGCACCATTCCTGAGTCCTCTTCCTACGGCAGCAGGATCCTGGAAAAGTACCGGACCTTCCGTGACCGGTACGACGCCGCCACCAGGCTTTCGAACCGGGTCCATGCCTTGACGCCGAAGGCGTTGGGCCGGCGATCGAACCTCAAACTTGTCCGGGAGTACGCCGACGCCGCCGACGAACTCGATGCCCTCGATGACGTCATTGCCGACAGCAACGCGCTGCTGAACCGCTCAATTACCTGGGCCACGGCCTGGGACCGCCAGCTATCACCGTTCCGGAGCGACCTCGCCGGACTTGAACAACTGCTCAGCAAACGACATGGACAAGGTGACTCCGCCACTGCGGCAGCCTTGAGATCATTCCGCGACCAAAGCCTGCACGAGATAGAGGGATGGACCGCCGGGCTTGCGGATGGGACCACCGCACCGGAGGCGGCTTTGGATCTCCTTCGGGGCGCCCGCACACGGCTGTCCCTCTTGTTGAGAGACCATGCCCGCACGGTTATCGAAGGTTTTGCCGCCACCGACCATGAGGCCAGGCTCATGGGCAAGGAGATGGAAAAAGCACAGGAGGGTGCGGACCGCCACTACCTGCGGCGCCACGAACCCAGCATCCTCGGAACGATCTACCCCCGCTACTACTTCTTCTCGGTTCCCGCCTTCAACTCCGCCATGAACACCGGAGTGGGCAGCGTCAGCTCCGCACGCGGCGGCGGCACCACCGGTTATGGTGCGAGCGGGGGCAGCTTCTCCGGCTCGGGCAGTTCTTCGGGCTTCTAGATGACTTTCGGCCCTACAACTTTCCCGGTCCACGTCGCAGGCTGAAGAGGCAACGAGATCCCGGGCAGGCCGCCAGCCGGCCCGTTGTCCGGTCTTGATCCGCAGTTACACCCTTATCGCAGAAAGGCCCGCCGTGAGATCCTCCAACCCTATAGCCGTCGCCACCAATGATTCCGCCCAGAGCCAAGCGGCCGTGCAGTGGGCGGCGCAACGGGCCGCGCGCGCGCACCTGCCCCTGGTGATCCTTCACGTGGTGGATGACCGTTGGACGGCCGAGCCCGTCGCCCTGACCGGAATGCTGCTGGAGAAGGGCGCTGAACTGCTGGAAGCCGCTGCCGGACGCGTGCGCGGCACGGTTCCGGTGGAGATCAGCACCAAAGTCCTGGAAGGGGGCGTGGCCGGCGCGCTGCGCAAGTTCTCAACCAAGGCCTCAATGCTGGTGGTGGGTTCAGGTGCTGCCCACCGGGGCGGCGCGCTCACGGACCGGGCCCTGCAAATAGCTGCCGCAGCGAAGTGTCCCGTTGCGGTGATTGGCGCGGACCACCTTGAGGGGCGGCGCGGAATCCTGGTGGGGGTGGATGGTTCGGAAGAATCAACCCAGGCTGTTGCCTTTGCCGCTGCCGAGGCGGACCGGGAGGGCCAGGAGCTGACGGTGCTGTATGCGTTCAGCGGCCCCAACCGTTGGATCAGGGCCGGTCTTCCGTCCAGCAGCCTTGCCGAGCTGGTAGTCCAGGAGGAACAGATTGTCCTTTCCGAGACGGTGGCCGGCCTCCGCGAGGACTACCCCGATCTTGCGGTGCATCCAGTCCTTGAAACCGACATGGAACCGGCGGAGGCCCTGGTTAAGGCTGCGGCCAACGCCACAATGCTTGTGGTGGGCAGCCGGGGCCGGGGCGGCTTCAAACGGCTGCTGCTCGGGTCCACAGCCCACGCGGTGCTCACGGAGTTACCGTGCCCCACCGTCATAACGCCTATCCGGCGCATAAAGGACAAAGGATAGGGCCGCCGGATGCAAGCCCGGAAACGGACGTCGAAACCAAACTCGATGCCGTGATCCCGGGCCAACCCCTGTCTCGCACCGTGGGAGCACGGCAGTAATGTAAAGAACATTTGGTCCGCCTGGCGCCCACGGAAGTCAGAGGCCCGGATGTTTTGCCCGGGGCGGCCCTGCTTCCCCGGGCGCATCCCGGCCACGTCCGCCGTGCAGGGCACGAAGGGCGTTCAGGATGGTGGCCAGATCGACAGCCTCCTGCAGCAGGGCACCTGCAACGGCCGGTATATAGCCAAAAACCGCTGCAACCATCAGGACGATGCTCAGCAGGATGCCGGTCCAGATGCTGGCCAGGGCAATCCTGACCGTACGCCTTCCGATGTCCACGGCCAGCGCCGCCTTGGACAGGTCATCGAGCATGATGACGACGTCGGCTGACTCGCTCGCCGCGGTTGAGCCCTTTGCCCCCATCGCGATCCCTACGTCGGCAGCGGCCAGGACGGGGGCATCGTTCACCCCGTCCCCCACCATCATGACCGGCCGTTCCCGCAGCCCTGCCACGATGGCGACCTTGTCCCCGGGAAGGCACCCGGACCGGACGCGGGTGATCCCGGCCTGGGAAGCGATCTTCTCGGCCGTGGTCCGGGCGTCCCCGGTCAGCAGCAAAGTCTCCTCAATGCCCAGCGCGCGCAGCCCGGCCAGCGTGCTGACCGCGTTGGCGCGGAGCGGATCACTCATGATCAGCGCTCCCACGAACCGTCCGTCAATTCCCACGTAGACCGCCAGCTGTCCGCCAGCCAACCCGACCTCCTCGAAACCGCTGGCCACGGATCTGACGAAATCGGGCTTGCCAACTGCGACGGAACGGTTGCCGCAACGGGCCGTAACGCCTTGGGTCGCGTGTTCGGACGCGTTCGTCCCGCGCACAAGTTCAAGGCCCCGCTGCCGGGCAGCATCAATGACTGCTGCGGCAAGGACGTGGGACGAATACTGCTCTGCCGAGGCGGCCAGTTGCAGCAGCTGGTCGGCGGTGATCAGTCCTGCTGCGCCCCGGGAGATCCGGATGCTGTGCAGGCTGGGCCGGCCGTGGGTGAGCGTGCCCGTCTTGTCGAAAACCGCGGTTCGCACCCGGGCGAGCCTTTCCAGCGTTCCCCCGTTCTTGATGATGATTCCGGCGTGCGCGGCCCGGCTGGTCCCCGCCAGGAAGGCCACGGGTGCCGCTATGAGGAGCGGACAGGGTGTGGCGACAACAAGGACCTGCGCGAACCGGACCGGTTCCTGGCTGAAATACCAGCCCGCCCCGGCCAGCAGGAAGGCAAACAGGGTGAAGGGAATTGCATACTTATCGGCGAGGCGGACCACCGGCGGCCGGCTCGATGCGGCTTCCTGGACCAAGGCCACGATCCGGCTGTACTGGGAATCTTTGGCCGTGGAGGTGGCCACCATGCGCACGGCGTTTTCGCCGTTGACGGAGCCGCTGAGCAGTGTCTCGCCTGCCACGTGCTCAACCGGCAGGCTCTCACCCGTCAAGGTGGATTCATCAAAACTCCCGGACGCGGAAAGAAGGCGTCCGTCCACGGGAACCACCTCCGCGGGCTTGATCAGCAGCGTGTCCCCGGGCCTGACCTCGCCGGCCGGGATGTCCTCCGCGGGTGAACCGGGCAGTTCGCGGTGAGCCCGCTCCGGGACCCGCTCCAGCAGTGACCGGAGCTCCTTGGTCGCGCGTCCCCGGGAGATCTCTTCCAGGGCTTCGCCGCCGGCAAGCATCAGCACGATGATCAGGGCCGCCACGTACTCGCCTACGGCAACGGTCGCGGCAATGGCAGTCACGGCCAGCAGGTCAATCCCCCACCGGCCGTTACGCAGTTCCCTCAGCATGGAGCCGGTCCGGACCACCGCGACCAGCAGCGCGAAGATGCTTGCCGTCCACTGAGCCGCCGATGACTGCCCCCCAGCCAGGAGCAGTGCAACGGCCATCCCCGCCGCGACGGCACCGGCGACCAGGGGGAACCGGATCATCCAGGTCCGTAACGTTGTCAGGGTCATGATGTTGACCCTACGGCGGTCCGGGGGGCCCATCCAGGGGGCCTTCGGACCACCCGCCGGGAGGCTGGGGTCTGAAAGGTGGGGCGGGCGGCGGCCCCACATCGGCGTCACCCGGTCCCCTCCGAAGGTCCTCGCTGTCCGTTGGGCCCTGGTCCAGCCGGAACGGTGGGTACTCATCCCGCATTAGGGCCACATACGTGATGACCCGGTAGATCCACCGGTTAAAACCCAGCAGCAGGTCAAACAGCGGGCGCTGATAGCGGCCTGTGAACAGCAGCAACACCCCGGCGACAAGCACCAGGAAACCGAACAACGAGAACCCGGTGCCGGTCTCATACCTGAGGCCCGGGACCACGGAGTCGTTCCAACGGACGGTGTCGGTGCCGGTCAGTGCCCCGATGACAATCAGCTGGGGAAGCGCCAGGAGCCACCATTTAACAAGAACAAGTCCCCGGGACAGCCGCTCCGGATACTCAACATCGAAATCTGCCGGATAGTCGGTCCTGGCGAGCGTAAACGGCGGATATTTGTCCGTTCCCAACGCTGCGTAGGCATAAAAGGCCACTCGCCAGTTCCAGCGCAGGACGCCAACATTGAACGTGAAAAGGGAACGGGGATACCGGCCTGTGAAAAGGATGGCGAAGCCGGCGACGACCGTGACCACAACGAAGGCGAACCAGAGAAAGAACAGCACAACGAAATGCGGTATCGCCAGGAACCACTTGACCAGCCACAGCCAGCGGGAGAGCCCGGGGTCGAGTTCGCCCCGAATCCGTGCCGGGAACGGCGCTGGCCCGGCCGCGGCAGGAGGCGGCTGCTGCGGCAGGGATGAACCGGCAGGCACCGGGACAACGGGCGCCCCCGCTCCCTGCCCCGCCCGGCCCAGGCCATGGGCACCAAAGGCCAGCAGCGGAACCCCGATCACCAGCAGGATTGATCCGGCGGCCAGGAGCCCGGCAGCTATCGGGCCAAAAAGCTCTGACCGGAATCCGGCCTTCAGGTCGGCGCGAATCCCAGGGCTGGCATCGGCGTTCATCACAACGACGGTCCAGTTCCCGGATTGGATCTTCCAGTCCAGTTTTTGCTCCCCTGCTCCCGAAACTGACGCCGCCCAAAATTGCTGCGCCGACGGTGGTTGCGGTTTCCCTGCTCCTGACGATTCCCGATACTCCACGTGGAATGGCCGGAAAGTCACATGCAGCAGCTCAGAGTAGCCGGTCCCGGACAGGTAGCGGTCAACATCTGCCCGGGGCGCTATGCCGACAAAGATTTCCTTGCCGGGATCAGCCGGCTTCGCAAGAATCCGGATGCTGCCCACATCAAAGGGCAAGGGCCCCGGGGCGGTGCGGTCACGCATGGTGTCTGAACCGGCGAAAATAATCGCCGAGGAATCAACATCGAACCGTTCACTCGGTGAGGTGAGGTAGCCGCCGTCGTTCTGGAGTGAAGTGGCCCATGAGGCACCTATGCCGCCAACCAGCAATCCGACACCCAGCATCGAGAAGACAATACCGAGAATGAGCATGATGATGGACCGGGCCCGCATGGATTACTCCCGTCGTCGAATTCCGGTGGACCAGCCGGCGCCAGCCGCTGCCGGGTCCTCCCAGCCTCCGTCACGGTGGCCGCAACCGATAGGGCCATAGGTCACTGCGGACGCTGCCGGGACCGGATCATGATGCCTGCCCGGACGCAGGACGGGTGACAATAGTGGGGCACGGCAACCCACTCAGCACCTTTTCGGCTATCGATCCGATGGGTTTGCGAAGCCCGCCACGTCCCCGGCAACCAATGACCAGAAGGCTGGCCTGAAGGGCGGAACGGATAAGGACCTCAGCCGGAGAACCGTTCGGTTCCAGCGTCTCGTGAACGGTCAATCCGGGATGGGACTCCCGTATGCTGCGGGCGGCTCCTGCGATCAGCGACAGGGCATCAGGCTCCCCGCTGGGGACGGGCCCGCCGGGCGGTACCGCTGAGGCCGCATGCAGTATCGTCAGCACCTCGCCGATCCGCTGTGCTTCCGCAGCCGCCAGCTGAAGAGCCACCACCGAGTCCTCCGACCCGTCAATGCCAGCCACCACGCCGCTGCGGTCCGCCGCCGTGCGCGCAGGAATGACGGCAACGGGACACCGGCACAGGACCGCAGCCTGGAAGCCGACCGATCCTGATCCTTCCCCGCGCCTGTCCGATGAACGGTCCGAACCAAGAACCACCATCTCGGCTCCGTCCGAGAGACGGCTCAATACCGGCGCCGGTTCGCCGGGCTGCCAGCCGGTAATGACCTGCAACCCGGGATGACGGGCGGTCAGCCGGCCACGTTCCTGAACCAGCAGTGTTTGGGCCCGGGCCACGGCTTCGGCGTACTGCGCCGGTGTCCTGTAGTACCAGGATTCGGGAACTACCCGCACCAGGTGCAGGCGCAGACCCAACCCATCCGCCCTCTGCGCAGCCCAATCGGCGGCGCGGCGGCCCTGGCTGGACGCATCGGCACCTGCCAGGACTTCGATCGCTTTCATCCCCCGTCCTTTCATCGGTCCATTCTCCAGTTTCGCCCTCATACACCGCCCGGCCAGTGCCGGAAGGCCCGACGGCGGGCGGGGCTTTCGTCCCTGTTGCCCGTCGGTCCAACGGTATGTACTTGAGGGACACCGCGTTTCCAGTAAAGGATGGCCATGACCAACATCACGATTCTCGGCAGCGGGCATATGGCCCGCGCCCTCGCCCTGACGATGCTGCGGGCCAACAACCCGGTACAGATCCTTGGCCGCGACGGCACCAAAACACGGGACCTCGTCGAAAGCCTGGGACCGGGCGCAACGGGCGGACTCGCCGGAGCGCCCATCACCGGCGCCATAGTATTCCTGGCCATCCCGCACAAAGAGGTGCATGCGGCCATCCTGGAAAGCGGCGACCACATGGATGGCCGGGTGGTGGTGGACATCAGCAACCCTGTCGATGTCAGCACCTTCGATCGGCTGACCACCGATCCCGGTACCTCTGCGGCCGAAGAAACCGCCCGCTTGCTGGAGGGACGCGCGGATGTGGTGAAGGCGTTCAACACCACGTTCCCGGCCACACTGGAAGCCGGAAAAGTCGCCGGACAACACCTTGACGTGTTCATCGCCGGCGACTCCGAGGAGGCCAAAGAGAAAGTCAGCGCGGTCACGGCAGCTGCCGGGCTGCGGCCGATTGACGTGGGACCGCTCCGGCGTGCGCGCGAACTCGAAGGAATCATGCTGGTTGTTATGGGATTGCAGGTCAGCCCTGAGCACGAGCATTTCAACTGGGACACCGCCCTCAGGATTCTTCCGTAGGGGTTGGCTCTCGCGGCGCCACGCTGAGGAAGCATCCGCCGCCTCCCGCATCTGCCGCCTCCTGCGTCGGCAGCCTCCCAGCGGGCGCAGCGCCACGGTTCCCTGTGGCTTGGTGCCCGCTGCTGCGGTCCCGAAACCTCCGCTACTCCGGGATGCCTGGGGCGGCCAACGCAAACTCCGGGCCTTCGGTGACCTTCGGCCCTAGGCCCCCGCTCAATCCTGGGGGAAGGTACTGCCATGAGTGATAACGATCGCATCCTTGTCGGAATCGATGGCTCCGAATATTCCCCCGCGGCGCTGCGCCTGGCCGGGCGTTTGGCCTCCGCGCTGGGCGCACCGTTGCACGTCGTCACCTGCCTGGGTTTCTCGGATTTCTACCTGCCGGCGCATTTGCCTCCCGGGGAGATCGACAGCACGGCAGAGCTTGAGGCGATCGCCAAACGCCTCATGGAGCAGGCTATCGACAGGGCCTACCCTGCGCAGCGTCCCGAACACCTCACCACAGAGGTGAAGGCCGGCTCACCTGCCAAGGTCCTGGTTGAGGAAAGCCGGAACGCCCAACTGCTGGTTGTGGGGCGGCGCGGCCATGGCGGCCTTCTGGGCCAACTCATGGGCTCCGTCAGCGCGGCGTGTACAGCCCATGCCCACTGCCCTGTGCTGGTGGTCAGCCAGGATGCAGGGACCCCCGATGCAGCCGGCCACTGAACTGCCGCCAATCGTGGTGGGCGTGGACGGAAGCGCTCCATCCATCCTTGCGCTGCGCTGGGCCGGCGCCTTGGCGCCGGTGCTCAGGTGCCGCATCCGGGCTGTGTCCTGCTGGCAGTTTCACATCGCGGTCGGCACCTTCATACCGGTTGACTGGAACCCCGAAGAGGACGCCCGAAACGTCTGTACAGAGGCAGTGGCCAAGGCCTTCGACGGTGCTCCCCCCGACGGGCTGGAGATGGTGGCGGTCCAGGGACCGGCGGCCAAGATTCTGGTCGACGAAAGCCGGACAGCTCAGTTGGTCGTAGTGGGCAGCCGCGGACATGGAGGTTTTGAAGGGCTGCTGCTCGGGGCCGTCAGTGCAACAGTGGCGGAACACGCAAAATGCCCGGTCCTGGTGGCCCATGGACCCGACCTGCCGGCAGGGATTTCTGCTGCTCCCGGTCAGGCTTCGCTGGAAGGAGGGGCGCAGGCCCCGTGACCTGCGGATGCTGGGTCCTGGCAGCCGCGGGATCGGTGGCTTTAGGTGGGATCAGTACCTGAGCCGCCGCCGTCGGTCCCGGGACCTTTGTCCCTTACGGCTGAGGCACCCGGGCGTCATCGTTGAGGTGGAGCAGCATGCCGCGCGTGCGGTGGACCTACAATCAACAACAGACAGGAACGGTTATGAAAGCCATCGTGTACGGAGGCCCAGGGAAGAAATCCTGGACAGATGTCCCCGATCCGGCCATCCGGAATCCCAACGATGCCATTGTCAAGGTCGACACCACGACCATCTGCGGGACTGATCTGCACATCCTCAAAGGGGATGTGCCGGCTGTAACGGAAGGAAGAATCCTCGGCCATGAAGGGGTGGGAACCATCACCGAGGTGGGGTCGTCCGTCACCAGCCTGAAGCCGGGCGACCGGGTGATCATTTCCTGCATCAAGTCCTGCGGCCATTGCGCCAACTGTAAGAGCGGCCTCTATTCGCATTGCCTGGGCGACGAGGGCGCCTCGGGCATCGGTTGGGTCTTCGGCCACCTGATCGACGGGACCCAGGCCGAGTACGTCCGGGTCCCCTACGCGGAGAACTCGCTGCACCTGCTGCCGGCCGGTGTGAGTGACGAACAGGCCGTTATGCTCTCCGATATTCTCCCTACGGGCTTCGAGATCGGCGTGCAATACGGGCGGGTAAAGCCCGGCGACACGGTGGCGGTGGTCGGGGCCGGCCCGGTGGGACTGGCGGCGATCGCCACGGCGGGGCTCTATGGAGCGGCCACCATCATCGCCGTCGACCTTGACGCGAACCGCCTGGAAAAGTCCCGTGCGTTTGGCGCAACCCACGTCGTGCTCTCAGGGGACTCCAACTGGAAGGAACAGGTGCTGGGCCTGACTGACGGCCAGGGCGTTGATGTGGCCATCGAGGCAGTGGGGATTCCCGAGACCTTCAGCATGTGTACCGAGATCGTCCGGCCGGGCGGGAACGTGGCCAACGTCGGTGTCCACGGAAAATCCGTGGAACTGCATATGGAGGACCTTTGGATCAAGAACATCAGCATCAGCATGGGACTCGTGAATGCCAACACCACTCCGATGCTGCTGAAACTCGTCGCCCAGAATAAGCTCCCGGCGGAGAAGTTCGCAACGCATCACTTCCGCTTTGACCAGTTCATGGATGCCTACGACACGTTCGCCCGTGCCGCGGAAACAAACGCCCTGAAGGTGGTGATCACGGCATGAAAGCCCATATTGTCTTCGACTCCGCTTACGGAAACACCAAGGCGGTTGCAGAGGCCATCGCACAAGGCCTCAGACCCATCCGCGCTGCAGCTGTTTCCGTGACTGACTTCGACCCCGGGAACCTGTCTGCCGGCGACCTTCTCATCGTCGGCTCCCCCATCAACGGCTGGCGGCCCACCCCCAAAATCACGGAACTGCTGGGGGAGTTGGGCAACGGCAAGCTCGAGGGCATCAAGGCGGCAGCGTTCGACACCCGCGTCCGGTTCTTCATCCATGGCGACGCTGCAAAGAAGATAACCAAGTTGCTCAAGGAAGGCGGCGCCAACATCCTTTCAGCGCCCGCCCTCTTTTATGTCCAGGGCAGCGAAGGGCCCCTGCGCGGCGGAGAACTGGAGAAAGCAGCGGATTGGGCAAGGAGCCTGGCTTCGGCGTTGGAGCACAAAGGAGCAACATGAAGGCGGTCATCACTTGCGAATTCTTCTACGGCCACACACGCGGTCGCCGAAACGGCAGCGCAAGGGCCTGAGCGCCTGCCCGGGCCCGCCTGAGGGCTCCACATGAGCACGGCAGCGGCGCCCTCCCCGGCCGGAGCTGACTCGCCGG
>DASSIA010000079.1:0-12716 GCA_035692345.1 Arthrobacter sp.
CTCAACAACGAAACGGAACGCGTTCTGGGAGTGGCGGTGTTCCGGGGCGGTCTCACGGGCACCGAGGTACTGGATCGCAGCCCACAGCGTAGGCGTCGCGTATGGGGTCCCGGCCAGGCCCGGGTTCGCCAACGCGATCGCGCGGCGTTCCCCGCCACGTCCCACCGGGACCAGGTCCCCGGCCCGGGCAGCCAACGGGTACAGGTCATCCCACCGCCACACATGCGGGACAGCCTTCGGCGAAGGAACCATCGGCATCAGATCCCCGATCTCCGTCCACAACGGAACCAGGTTCTCAGTCTTGAAATCCGAGTACAGCTGCTCCAGCGCGACGGCCTCCTCCGGCGTCGGCTCCGGAACAGCCTGACCCGCAGCAACAGACGCATGCGTAAGATTCTCGGCGTTGACGGACACGGGGGCCTCCTTGATGGGCACGGATAAGGTTCGGGCGTACGAAAGACTCTAGGGATCAGCGGATGTGACCTCCAACATATTCTGCCTGCCAGAATTAAAGCGGAGCGGGTGGGCTCCAGCGCGTCAGTCTCTGTGTGCCGGGTTGGCCGCGATATCGATTTCGAGCTGCCGGCGGGTTTCCAGCATGACGCCAACGAGGCCAGCGTCGAACAGCCGGCGGAACCTTGCGACGGGGGTGGCTACGCTCAGCGCCCCGACGACCTCACCCGCGCGGTTGTGAAGGGCCATCCCCAGGGCGCTGATGCCGTCCTCGGTCCCTTCGAAGTTGGCGGCAAATCCATTGCTGCGGATGGTCTGAAGTTCCCGCAGGAACGCCGGGTAGTCCGCCTCGGGAATGTTGTCGCCGCCGATCTCCGCGTTGCTGCTGCAGAACAGCTGGGTGACCATGGCGGGTTCAAGCTCCGCGAGCATCGCCTTGCCGCCGGAGGCCTTGTGGGCGGGCAGGACGGTTCCCTGGCGATCGCCCACGCGCAGGGCGCTGGTGCTTTCCACCGTGTCCAGGAACCTGACCTTCGTGCCCACCCGGATCATCAGGTTGACCGTTTCATTGACCCGCGAACACAACATCTCCATATGGGGCCTGGCCACTTCCCGCAACAGCCGCGACCAGCTCACGCCGGCAGGGCCCGCCCCCATGGCTGGCCCTGGGACATAGCGCCGGGACTCGTCCTGGACCGCGAAGCCCCGGTACACCAGCATTGCCAGGAGCCGATGGGCCGTGGAAGGAGCCACGCCCAGTTCGTCGGCTGCGTCCTTGAGCCGCAGGCTGCCGCCGTCCCGCAACAGCTGCAGCAGCAGCAGTGCGTTGTCCACCGCCTCGATGGGGTAGGTAGGTTTTCGCCGGACGGGTAAGTTCTGCATGCCAGAATTATATAGGTCCTTCGATGTGACCCCAGCGACAGTGGTGGGATGAATCACACACCCTCTGCTGCACTGCCGCAGCGGCCAACCATCGATTTAGCAACCGGTCCAACGGCCCGCTTTTCCAAAGCGTCAGCGATGGCAGTGCTGGTCTGCTGGCTGCTCGTGGTCTTCGACGGCTACGACCTTATTGTCTACGGCACGGTCCAGTCCTCGCTCATCAGTGACACCGGCTGGGGGCTCACCAAGGCCACAGCCGGAACTGTCGGCTCCATGGCGTTCGTGGGCATGATGATTGGCGCCGTGTTTGCCGGGCGGATGTCAGACACCTGGGGACGTCGCCGTACGATTATCGGCTGCGCCATAGTGTTCTCTGTCTTCACCATCCTGTGCGCGTTTTCCCCCAACGCCATTGTTTTTGCCGCACTGCGCCTGCTGGCCGGCATCGGCCTGGGCGGCCTGGTCCCCTCGGCCAATGCCCTGGTCGCAGAGCTGGTCCCCGCAAAGTGGCGTTCCACGGTGGCCACGCTCATGATGTCCGGTGTTCCGATCGGCGGCTCCATAGCGGCCCTTGTGGGTATTCCGCTGATTCCTGCCTACGGCTGGTCCGCGATGTTCCTGGTCGCCGTAGTGGCTTTGCTCGTGGTTATTCCGCTGGGACTGCGGTACCTGCCTGAAACGCTGGCACTGACTCCGCCCGGTGAGGGAGCCGGCAGCGCCGACCCCCGCCAGCGGGCAGGCTTTGGTTCGCTGCTGCGGGCACCGTTCCTCGGGATAAGCGTTCTCTACGCCATCGCCACCCTCGCGACGTTGTTCGCCTGGTACGGCTTGGGCACGTGGCTGCCCAACCTGATGCAGCTGGCCGGTTACAACCTGGGTTCCGCACTGACTTTCGCCCTGGCACTGAATCTGGGTGCCGTGGCGGGGTCAGTCATCACCGCGTGGGCGGGAACCCGGTTTGGTCCCATCCCGACGGCGGTTGCTGCAGCCGCCGTCGCGGCCGGCGCACTGGTGGTGCTGGTGACCGGACCTCCCGTCGGCGTCGTCTACCTCATGCTGGTCCTGGCCGGTGTGGGAACCCACGGCACGCAGTGCCTCATCATTGCCGCCGTGGCCAGCCATTACCCCGCGCACCTGCGCGGAACCGCCCTCGGCTGGGCCCTCGGCGTCGGCCGTATCGGCGCTGTCGCGGCACCGCAGGCAGGTGGCCTGTTGCTCGCCGCAGGGCTGGGCGTCAACTCCAACTTCCTGGCCTTCGCCGGTGCGGCAGCCGTAGCCGCCATCCTGGTCGGGGCCATTTCCCTCAAGATCAAATCCGCTACCCCAAGCTTAGAAGGAGCCAGCAATGTCTGACCTGAAATCCTCAACTGAAGTCCTCGTTATCGGCGGCGGAATGGCCGGCCTCGCCGGTGCTTTGGCGCTGCGTGAGAACGGCGCCGAGGTGACCCTGGTGGAGCGCGCTCCCGAGTTCGGCGAAGTTGGCGCAGGCTTGCAGATGGCCCCCAACGCCTCACGCGTCCTCAAGCGTTGGGGACTCCTGGAGAAGGCACTGGAAATCGGTGTCCGCCCCAAGCACCTTGTCTTCCGTGACGCAATCACCGGTGAGGAGCTCACCCGGCAGACGCTGGGCGGCGAATTCGAGGAGCGCTATGGTGCACCGTACGTCGTGATCCACCGCAGCGACCTGCACCGGGTCCTGCTCGAAGGCTGTGAGGCGGCCGGCGTCAAGCTGGTCAACGACGTCATGGTGGAGAGCGTTGAAACGGTGAATGGGCGAGGCGTTGCGCACACCGCTGCCGGAGTGGACTACGAGGCTGACGTCATCATCGGCGCGGACGGACTCAAGTCCACCCTGCGCCCCCTCGTGGCCAACGACGAGCCGGTCCCTTCGGCCTACGTGGCCTACCGCGGCACTGTGCCAATCACCGACAACACGCCCAAAGCCGACCTCGAGGACGTCATCGTCTACCTCGGACCGGACTGCCACCTGGTTCAGTATCCGCTGCGCAAAGGTGAGCTGCTGAATACCGTGGCCGTCTTCAAGTCGGCTTCTTTCGAGCGCGGCGAGGAGCAGTACGGCGGCGTGGATGAACTCGAATCTGCCTACCAGGACTGCGTTCCGGCCGTCCGGGAGGCGTTGAAGAACCTCGGCACCAGCATGCGCTGGCCCATGTACGACCGCGACCCGATCGAAAACTGGGTGGCCGGCCGGATGGTGCTGATGGGAGACGCCGCCCACCCCATGCTCCAGTACCTGGCCCAGGGAGCCTGCCAGGCGCTGGAAGATGCAGCAGTGCTGCAGGACGCCAGCAATGGCACCGTCTTCACCGACGACGGTGTCAACCCGGCCGCCTGGGATGGCGCGATCCGGGAATTCAACGCCATCCGTGCCGGACGCACGGCCCGGATCCAACGGACCGCGCGTGTCTGGGGCGAGTCCTGGCACGTGTCCGGCCTGGCCCGCACGTTGCGGAACCTGCTGTTCAAGAGCCGGACCGACAACAACTTCCAGTACAACGACTGGATCTACGGCCAGGACGAGCCGGGAGCCCCGGTCCGCCCTGAAGCTGCACGGGCTAAGACCCTGTCCGTCTAAAAGGCTCCCGCTGTCCGCGGGCCTTGAGGAGGGCTGCACGCAATGAAACGATGGATGCGTGCAGCCCCTCGCTGATTTAAGGAAACGTCCGGGTCTGCCCGTATGACGGAGAGCAGCCTTGCGGAACGTCACCCTGTACCTTGACGTCGACGGCGTCGTATGTCCGTTCGGAGCAACAGGCCGGACGCCGTGGGGTTCCGGTTGGCGCCTGGCGAACGCCGGCATGCTCGAAGTTGCTTATGCGGGCCAGTTGGTGGACGGGCTGAACCGCCTGTCCCGGCTGTCCGGAGTCCGGTTCGTGTGGCTCACCAGCTGGGAGGACATGGCCGCAAAATACTTGTGCCCGGCCATCGGACTTGCCGGCCGCCACTGGCCCTGCTTGACGGCGGAGGGTGCCGGCACAGGGGAGAACTGGTGGAAGCTCGCTGCCCTCCAGGAGGACCTGGCGGCCAGCACGCCGGACGCCGTTGTGTGGATTGACGACCAGCTCCGGTACGAAGAGGAGGCGCTGGCCTGGGCAGGATTCCTGGGCCCACGCATCCTCACAGTGGCACCCGATCCCCGCCGGGGAATCTCTCCCGCCGAACTGGCCGCCGTCAGTGCGTTTGTCACGAAGCAGCTGTTTTGACCTGATGACATGGACGCGTACGATCGATAAGGTTTCAAGCCGGTTCTGTTAACACCACAACTCATTCCACGTGAACTGCACGTGAATTATGCTGTGCAAGGCAGGCGGGGTAAAAGGAACTGCTGAACGTCGACACTGCAGATTGGGCAACAGGTGGACATCACCTTCATGGTGGCGCTGGTCATCGCACTGGCATTATTTTTCGACTTCACAAACGGCTTCCACGACACCGCCAACGCGATGGCCACGCCCATTGCCACCGGCGCCATCAAACCGAAGACCGCTGTGGCTCTCGCCGCAATCCTGAACCTGGTAGGTGCCTTCCTGTCAACGGAAGTGGCCAAGACCGTCTCCGGCGGCATCATCAGGGAAGGTCCCGACGCGGTCCCGATCACGCCGGACATCATCTTCGCCGGCCTGATGGGTGCCATCCTCTGGAACATGATCACCTGGCTCAAGGGTTTGCCATCCAGCTCTTCGCATGCCCTTTTCGGCGGGTTGATCGGTGCAGCCATTGCAGGTATCGGCTTCAGCTCCGTGAATGTGGAGACCCTGCTCCAGAAGGTCATCCTTCCGGCCGTCTTCGCTCCGGTCATTGCAGGAATTGTGGCCTACATCTGCACCAAGCTGGCCTACGCGCTGACGGCCCGCCACGATCCCGAAACGGGCGACAAGCTGACCCAGAAACGCGGTGGCTTCCGCACGGGTCAGATCTTTACCTCCAGCCTCGTGGCACTTGCCCATGGGACGAATGACGCGCAGAAGACAATGGGCATCATCACCCTGGTGCTGATCGCCGCCGGCACCCAGACCCCGGGCTCGGGCCCACAGGTGTGGGTCATTGGCGCGTGCGCACTGGCCATCGCGTTGGGCACGTACGCAGGCGGTTGGCGCATCATCAGGACCATGGGGTCCGGACTCACGGAGGTTAAGCCCGCCCAGGGATTTGCGGCCGAGGCAAGCACCGCGTCAGCAATCCTGGCTTCTTCACACCTGGGGTTCGCGCTCTCCACCACACACGTGGCGTCGGGGTCCGTCATCGGTTCCGGCATGGGCCGTAAGGGCACCACGGTGCGATGGAACATGGTGGGCAAGATCGCCCTTGGCTGGCTGTTCACCCTTCCGGCAGCAGGCATCGTCGGCGCCCTGACCGCCCTGCTCGTGAAGACCGGCATTGTGGGTGTGCTGATCGCCGCCGTCGCCGGCACCGCTGCGGTGCTGTTGATGTTCTTCCTCTCAAGTAAGTCCGGGGTGGGACACCACAATGCCCTGGAGGTCGAAGAAGCAGGTCAGGCCGTCCGGTTTGCCAAGAAGAAAGCCCTCGCCCGGGCCCGCGCCAGGGCGAACCAGCAGAAGGATTCGCAGCAATGAAGTGGTTGGAACTCCTCTCCGTCGCCGGCGGCACCCTGGTGGCTGCAGTATCCGTGGTGGTCCTATATGCCCTTGGCGTCCGGTTCACCGCCATAGCCGGTGACGCCGAGCAGGCCTCGCCGCGGATCAAGCGCTCCTTGGCCTATATCTGCTTCGGCCTCTGCGGCCTCGCCGTGCTGTTCGGGCTGTACCTGATCATCCCGTACTTCAGCAAGTAGTCCTCAGCGCCGCACCGGCCGCAGGGATACTCTGGTTCCATGTCCAGGATCCAGTACTTTGTCGCAGCCTCAATCGATGGATTCATCGCCACCACCAAGGATGACCTCGGCTGGCTACTTGCGTTCGACGGCTTTGAAGGCGGCCAGGAAAGCTACGAAACGTTTATGGCGGGGGTCGGCTGCATTGTTATGGGCGGCGAGACGTTCAGCTGGCTGATGGAGCACGAGCCCGGTAACTGGCCCTACGCATCGACGCCTTGTTACGTGTTCACCCGGCACGAGTATGCTGCTCCGGCCGGCACGGACGTCACCTTCGTCCGCGGCCCCGTCCAGGAATTCATCCAGGACTTCCAGGACCACGCCGGCGGGCTGAACGTCTGGGTGGTGGGTGGCGGCAATCTGGCAGCGCAATTCGCCCAAGCCGGGCTTCTGGACGACCTCATCCTCTCAGTCATCCCTGTCGTGCTGGGTGATGGCAAGCGGCTGCTGCCGTTGGAAGGCCCGACGCCGGCACTTGAGTTGACGGCGTCCCGCACCTTGGGCCGGGGGATCGTGGAGCTGCGCTACACGTTCACATCCCTGCCTACGCCGCGCTGAGCGTGCCGGCGGGCTGAAGCTCAGGCCTCCGGACGCCCGTTGTCCCGGAGCATGTTCGTGATGCGTGCGGTGGAAAGGCGGCGGCCTTTTTCGTCGGTCATCACGATTTCATGGGTTGTCAGCGTCCGGCCCAGATGGATCGCCGTGCAGGTGCCCGTAACCGTACCCGAGGCAATGGCCCGGTGGTGAGTCGCGCTCACTTCGATGCCCAGGGCATGCCTGCCGGCGCCGGCGTGCATCCCGGCGGCAAAGGAGCCCAGTGTTTCGGCCAGCACCACGTGGGCGCCGCCGTGCAGGATGCCCGCCACCTGCGTATTCCCTTCCACCGGCATGGTGGCCACCGTGCGTTCCGGACTCATCTCCAGGAAATGGATCCCCATCTTGACCACCAGGGCACCGATGCCGAGATGGCCGAGCCAGTCGTGAAGGTGCGTCGGGATGCCGGCTGTGACCAATTCCTCAGTGAACGGGCCGGGCGTGAAATTGTCCATCATGGGAACTAGGCTGGCACCTGTGAGTGAAACTACCAAACCGGCCCCCTTCCCATCCGATACCGCTGTGCTTGACGCTGCTGCTGCCCTGCAGGACATCAGCGTACTGCCGGTCGGAGGCCAGGTTTCCGCTACGGATGCCCCAGTGGTTCCCCTTGCCGGCCGGCCGCGGCTTCTGGTGCTTGACGGCCACTCGATGGCGTTCCGCGCCTTCTTCGCGTTGCCGGCGGACAAGTTCTCCACCGCCAACGGACAGCACACCAACGCCATCCACGGCTTCACGTCCATGCTCATCAACCTGATCAAGGACCAGAAGCCCACCCACATCTGCGTCGCCTTCGACGTTTCGGATGACACCACCCACCGGAAAGCCGAGTACAGCGGGTACAAGGGCGGACGCAACGAAACCCCCCGCGAGATGAGCGGCCAGATCGACCTCATCGACAAGGTCATGGGCGCCTGGGGGATCAAGACCATCAAGCTGCCCGGCTATGAGGCGGATGACATTCTTGCAACCCTCGCCGCCATGGGCGAAAAGGCAGGCTTCGAGGTATTGCTCGTCTCGGGGGACCGCGACGCCTTCCAGCTCATTACGGACAACGTGTTTGTGCTCTACCCGCGCAAGGGCGTCAGCGACATTCCCCGGATGGACGCTGCCGCCATCCAGGAGAAGTATTTTGTAACGCCCGCCCAGTATTCGGATCTCGCTGCGTTGGTGGGGGAGACCGCGGACAACCTCCCGGGCGTACCCGGCGTCGGCCCCAAGACAGCGGCAAAGTGGATCAACCTCTACGGCGGTCTCGAGGGGGTGCTTGAGCACCTGGATGCCATCGGTGGAAAAGTCGGGGAGTCCCTCCGCGCCAACGTCGAGGACGTCAAGCGCAACCGTCGGCTGAACAGGCTCCATACTGACCTCGAACTCCCGCTGACGCTGGACGATCTTGCCGAGCCGCGCCCAGACGAGGCTGCCCTGGAGACGCTCTTCGACGAGCTCGAATTCAAGACCATCCGTACCCGGCTCTTTGCCCTTTACGGGAGTGCAGACGTTGAATCGGCCGAGCGTGAAACCATCGCTACTCCGGACTTCGTGATCCCGGCCGGGGCAGCGGAGCTGGCCGCCTTCCTGGCGGCGGGCACCGGCCAGACGTCGGCAGTCGCCGTCGACCTCGTGCCCGGACGGATCGGCGAAGACGCCGCCGCACTGGCGATCGTCCGTGACGATGCCGCGGTCTTCATCGATCTCGCGGCGCAGGACGCGGAGGCCGAAAATGTCCTCGCCGCCTGGCTCCGCGATGAAAAGTCCCCGAAGGTCATGCATGGCTACAAGGCTGCACTGAAAGCCCTGTCAAGCCGAGGCCTGGACCTGGAAGGCGTAGTGGACGACACCTCAATTTCCGGGTACCTCATCCAGCCGGACCGCCGTACGTACGAGCTCGCGGAGTTGGCCCAGCACCACCTCAACGTCGGCGTGGCACCGGAGACCGCCAAAGCCGGTCAGCTGGAACTCGCGTTCGACGGCGACGACGCCGCCGCTGCCGGTGCCCTGGTTCAGGTGGCCTCCGTGGTCCAGGCCCTGAGCCGGCGCTTCGAATCGGAACTCAAGGAGCGTAAGGCCAGCGACCTGCTGACCACCCTTGAACTGCCGGTCAGCCGCGTGCTGGCCGACATGGAGCTCGCAGGCATCGCCATCGACATGCCGCGCATGGATGAACAGCTCGCGGATCTGTCCAAGGTGATCGACAACGCCCAGGAACTGGCCTTCGCCGCGATCGGCCACGAGGTCAATCTTGGCTCGCCGAAACAGCTGCAGACCGTCCTTTTCGAGGAGCTCCAGCTGCCAAAGACGAAGAAGATCAAGTCCGGCTACACCACCGACGCCGCGTCACTGAAGAATCTGCTGGAAAAGACCGGGCATGAATTCCTGGTCCAGCTGATGGCGCACCGCGAGTCCTCCAAGTTGCGCCAGATGCTGGAATCGCTCAAGAAGTCCGTGACTGAGGACGGCCGGATCCATACCACCTATGCGCAGAACGTGGCAGCGACGGGCCGGATCTCCTCCAACAACCCCAACCTGCAGAACATCCCCATCCGCAGCGAGGAGGGCCGGCGCGTCCGCGGCATCTTTGTGGTCAGCGAGGGCTACGAGTGCCTGCTGTCCGCGGACTACTCGCAGATCGAAATGCGGATCATGGCGCACCTCTCGGGGGACGCCGGCCTGATCCAGGCCTATCAGGACGGCGAAGACCTCCACCGTTTTGTGGGCTCGAACATCTTCCATGTCCCCACCGAAGAAGTCACCAGCGCCATGCGCTCCAAGGTGAAGGCCATGTCCTACGGCCTCGCCTATGGCCTGACCTCGTTCGGCCTGTCGAAACAGCTGGAAATTTCCGTGGACGAGGCCCGCACCCTCATGAAGGACTACTTCGACCGTTTCGGCGCCGTCCGCGACTACCTCCGAGGTGTGGTGGAACAGGCCCGGATCGACGGCTACACAGCCACCATCGAGGGGCGCCGCCGGTACCTGCCGGACCTCACCAGCACCGACCGCCAGCTGCGCGAGAACGCGGAACGCATCGCCCTGAACTCGCCCATCCAGGGATCGGCCGCGGACATCATCAAACGCGCCATGCTGGGCGTGCACGCTGAACTGGCGGCGCAGGGCCTCAAATCCCGCATGCTCCTGCAGGTCCATGACGAACTGGTTCTGGAAGTCGCAGCCGGCGAGCGGGACGCGGTGGAGAAGCTCGTTACTGAACAGATGGGCTCTGCCGCGGACCTCAGTGTCCCGCTGGATGTCCAGATCGGTGTTGGTCCCAGCTGGTACGACGCCGGCCACTGACAGGCGGCCACAGATACGCCTGGCGCGGCGGCAGTCAGGCACGGGCCCGCGTGTTGCTGCTGGCCAGGCACGGGATCCGTTGGTTAGGCTCGGCGATGTGGCTGATCTGAGTGGTGACTATGAAATCCGGCGCTTCAGCGTGGCACCCAAGGGCGAACCGGGGTACTCCGATGCCGAATCCTGGGTCAGGGCCGTGGCTTTTGGTTTCCATGAATCCACCCGGACGCCGGAGCACGTGGCCAAGGTCCTGGAGGGAATCAGCGCTGACCGGAGGGTCCTGACCGGCGCATACCAGACGGGCGCCGTCGCCCCCGGCTCGTTCCCGGCGGACGTGCCGGTGGCTACCTTCGGCACGTTCCGCAAAACGCTGAACATCGGTTTCGGCCGGACGCTGGAGACCCAGCTTGTCACCGCCGTCACCGTGCGGACCTCACACCGTCGCCGTGGCCTGCTGCGCCGGCTGATGACCGAAGACCTGGTCCAGGCGAAGCGCGATGGCCTGGCCATGGCGGCCCTGACAGCGTCAGAGGGGTCCATCTACGGACGCTTCGGCTACGGTGTGGCCAGCTTCGAACGCACGGTCAAGGTGGACACCACCGCCCGGTTCCAGCTGAACCACCAACCCGCCGGCACCGTGGACGTTGCGGATCCGAGTGTCCTGCTGGACCTGGCGCCGGACGTCTTTGACCGTGTGCACCGGCTGACGCCGGGATCGATCGACCGCCAGGACTGGTACCGGCAGCTGGCTTCCGGTTCGCTGGGGCGCGACGGCAAGGAAGATCCTGCCATCAAAGTGGCCTTGCACTACGGCCCCGAGGGTGGCGTGGACGGCTACGTGTCCTACAAATTCCTCGGGTGGGACACTGAGCCCCACACAGTACGCGTGGTGGACCTGGTAGCGGCCACGAACGAGGCGTACCTGGAACTCTGGCAGTTCCTGGCCGCCATCGACCTCGTGGACCGGGTCACCTGGGAGGAAGCGCCGCTGGATGACCCACTCACCTGGGCGCTGTCCGATCCCCGCTGCATCGACTCCTCCGACAGCCGCGACATGCTCTGGCTCCGCATCCTGGATGTCACCAAAGCGTTGGAGGCGCGCCATTATCCCGTGGACGGCCGCATGGTTCTTGAAGTCTTGGACCCTCTTGGCCTCACCGGCGGAACTTTCGCCCTCGAAGCGTCCGGCGGCCAGGCCGCCGTCGTCCGTCCTGACACCCCCGGGACACCGGACCTCACCCTGGATATTTCAGCACTCGCATCGATTTACCTCGGCGGGGTTTGCCCCGTTACACTTACTGCGGCCGGGCGGATCCGCGAACACAAGCAGGGCGCGTCGTTCCAGGCACGGGGGATGTTCGCCGTTGAGCGGGCCACCCACTGCCTGACCCACTTCTAGGGGCCCCTGCCTCACTTAAGGACTATCCATGGGGGATATCCGCGGACAAAGAATGCCCGGTCGTCGAGCCGTGTTGCTGGGAATGGCCGGCTTCGCAACCGCAGCGCTGTCAGGATGTGTGGCCGCCGGCCATGCAACAGGCGACGCCGAACCGTCCACGCAGGCCATCGATCAGGCCATCCCGGCACGCTCCAGGACTGCGCCGGCGCCGCTGCCCATCGGTGAGCCGGACCGCCCCGCCCTGCCGACAAAGCAGCAGATTGTGGCCGAATTCGCCAACCGCAAGCCGCAGGAGTGGGGACTCCAGGTCACGGGCGTGGTCACCCAGGCGGCCGCCGGTGCGATCGCCCTGACGTTCGACGCCTGCGGTGGCCCCGGGGGTGCCGGGTTTGATCACGAACTGATCGGGACTCTCCAGAAGCTGCACGTACCGGCAACGCTGTTCCTCAATGAACGCTGGATCCAGGCAAATCCCGATCTGACCAAGGAATTGGCTGCCAATCCGCTCTTTGAGCTGGCGAACCACGGATTCCTCCACCGTCCACTATCGGTAAACGGCAAGTCCGCGTACGACATCGCGGGGACAGCCGATCTCGGACAGGTCTATGACGAGGTGACCGGGAACCAGAAAGTCCTGCAGGATATTACGGGGCGTCTTCCGCGGTTCTTTCGCCCCGGCACTGCCTACTACGACGAAGTGGCCGCTGCGGTCACGCGCCGGCTCGGCCTGCAGCCGGTCAATTTCAGCATCAATGGCGATGCCGGCGCTACGCTGGCGCCTGCAGCTGTTGCGTCTTCCGTGGCCTCCGCACGTCCCGGGGACATTGTCATAGCGCACTTCAATAAACCGGGCAGCGGCACAGCAGCCGGGTTCCGGCAGGCGCTGCCACGGCTTCAGGGCGGCGGAACCACGTTCGCCCGCCTGGGCGAGGTACTGCCCGCGCTTTGACCCGTGTTGGCCGCGGCGACTAGAATAAGTGGGCGCGTACTACGTGCGCGTTTCTGAAATCCACAAATCAGGATGACCCGGAAGATCCTTGCGATCGCCCGAAGACCTGCACCTGCGTTCCATAACGCGGGGGCGGCGGTTGGCCTGACCGACTAACTATCCACAACGGAGCCCCTACTACATGACCATCACCTCCACCGAGAAGCCCGGTACCCCCGTAGTCGCGATTAACGACATCGGTACCGCTGAGGACTTCCTCGCAGCAGTCGACGCCACCATCAAGTACTTCAACGACG
>DASSIA010000080.1:0-5074 GCA_035692345.1 Arthrobacter sp.
TGGCAACGCCCGACGGCGCCTGCCCGGCTTCGCGGCGCAGCATGGTCAGGAGCGTGGCACCGATGCCGGCACGGCGGTGGTCGCGCGCCACCTCAACGTAGGTCCACAGCCGCTCAGGGTGCAGCGACGCTTCGTAGACCACGCCCGCCGCCACCGGAATGCCGATGCCGTCAATGACGTCCTCCGCCACGATGGTGCGGCGCCAGGGCGTGCCGTCGGTGCCGGCAGAGGAGACGGTCAGGGCGGCACGGAACTGACCGGCCTGGTACGTTTCCGGGCCGCCCCAGATTTCCAGCAGCGTCAGGTCATCGCCCTCACGCCATTCGCGGTATTCGATGGCCATGCTCAGGCGCCGATCAGGCGGGCGGCCAGGTAGCCTTCCACCTTGTCCAGCGAGACACGCTCCTGGCTCATGGAGTCGCGTTCGCGGATGGTCACGGCCTGGTCATCGAGCGTGTCGAAGTCCACGGTGATTCAGAATGGGGTGCCGATCTCGTCCTGCCGGCGGTAGCGGCGGCCGATCGCGCCGGCGTCGTCGAAGTCGATGTTCCAGTTCTTGCGCAGCTGCGCGCCCAGGTCCTTGGCCTTCGGCGAGAGGTCCTCGTTCCGGCTCAGCGGCAGCACCGCAGCCTTGACGGGAGCCAGGCGCGGGTCCAGGCGGAGGACGGTACGGACGTCGACGCCGCCCTTGGCGTTGGGTGCCTCGTCCTCGGTATACGCGTCCACGAGGAACGCCATGAAGGAACGGGTCAGGCCGGCGGCCGGCTCGATCACGTACGGGGTGTAGCGCTCGTTGGTGGCCTGGTTGAAGTAGCTCAGGTCCTGGCCGGACGCCTTGGAGTGCGTGGACAGGTCAAAGTCGGTGCGGTTGGCGATGCCTTCCAGCTCGCCCCATTCCGAGCCTTGGAAGCCGAAGCGGTATTCGATGTCCGTGGTGCCCTTGGAGTAGTGGCTGAGCTTTTCCAGCGGGTGCTCGAAGAAGCGCAGGTTCTCTTCCTTGATGCCCAGGCCGGTGTACCAGGACATGCGTTCCTTCATCCAGTACTGGTGCCACTCTTCGTCCGTGCCGGGCTCGACGAAGAACTCCATTTCCATCTGCTCGAACTCACGGGTGCGGAAGATGAAGTTGCCCGGCGTGATCTCGTTCCGGAAGGACTTGCCGATCTGGCCGATGCCGAACGGCGGCTTCTTGCGGGAGGTGGTGAGCACGTTGCTGAAGTTCACAAAGATGCCCTGGGCCGTCTCGGGCCGAAGGTACTGCATGCCTTCCTCGCTGGCCACCGGGCCAAGGAAGGTCTTCAGAAGGCCGGAAAATTCCTGCGGTTCGGTCCACTGGCCACGTGTGCCGCAGTTGGCGCAGGCGATGTCCTTCAGGCCGTTCTCCGCCGGCCGGCCCTTCTTTTCCTCGTACTCTTCTTCGAGGTGGTCCGCGCGGTAGCGCTTGTGGCAGGACAGGCACTCCACCAGCGGGTCGGAGAAAACCTCGACGTGGCCGGACGCTTCCCAGACCTGGCGCGGCAGGATCACGGAGGAGTCCAGGCCCACCACGTCCTCGCGGCCGCGGACCATGGACTGCCACCACTGGCGCTTGATGTTTTCCTTCAGCTCGGCTCCGAGGGGCCCGTAGTCCCAGGCCGAGCGGGAACCTCCGTAGATTTCACCGGCCTGGAACACAAATCCCCTTCGCTTGGAAAGGGAAACGACCTGGTCGAGTACGGATTTTGCTGCCATGGTGGACTCCAATTTCTACAGGGCCGCTGGGTGCGGTCCGCGGGTATCTGGCCCCGATGCACGTGCGTGCATCACCGCTGGGTGCGGGCGGGGCGGGCGAAGGAACAGAATGCAGGGAACTGCGTGTCCTAGCCTACCGGGCAATGCCCCGGGGTGGCCCCTGCCTGCGTAAGGCGCCCCGCGGCCACGGCAGTGTGGCCAGGATGATGGAAGCCAGCGTCAGCAGCGTGCCCAGCACAGTGGCCGGCGCCACGATGCTCCCCGGGGCCGGCACCAGAAGGTCCAGGCCAAGGGAGCCCAGGAGCTGCCCGGCGATCATCCCGAGCCCGGTCACCAGCACTCCCAGGCTGCGGACCAGCAGGGCACCGAGGCCGATGAAGACACAACCCATGGGCCCGCCCAGGTAGTACCACCACTCCGCCGGCAGCGGATTGCCCGGGCCGAACGCAGCCACCTTGATGGCCAAAGCAATCCACAGGAACACTGTGCCGGACACGAAATTCACCAGCGTGGCGGCGATTGGCGAACCGTAGTGGACCGTTGCCGTCCCGTTCATGGCCTGCTGGAAACTCATCAGGAATCCCGCCAGGACGGGAAGGATCAACGGGATGGCCAGGGCCGCCAGGCCGCCGCCGGCGTCCGCAGGCCCGCCCGGGGAGCCCGGGGTGCCGGCCAGCCGCGGCGAAACCGCCCATGCCACGGCCGCGACAGTGAGCACGCACCCGATAACCCGCATGGCGGTCACGGCCCTCTTGCCGGCAGGGCCAATACCCAGCCGGTCCACCAGCAGGCCGCTCAGCGTCTGTCCGGTCACGGCAGCCACGGTAAACAGGGCAACGCCCAGGATGCCCACTGTGAAGGACTGTGCGAAGACAAAAAGGGCGCCGATCCCGCCGGCCAGCACGTATGCGGGCGGGAAGGCCCTGGTGCGGACCGCCGGCAGGATCCTGGCCAGCCCGGCGCGGCCGCTGGGAAGGATCAGGGAGATCAGGACCATGAGCACCAGGCCGGTGGTGAAACCCACCACGGCCGCCGCGATACCGTCGTTGAGCCGGGCGCCGAGGGCGCCGTTGATCCGGCCCTGGACGGGAATGGCCAGTCCCGCGCCGACGGCAAGCGGGAGCCCTGCGAACAGCGGCAGCCGTGGGGTGGGGGTCATTGGATTCACCTTACGTCAGGCATTATTACTTGTATGAGCAACCAGGACATTCAAGAGATCCCCATCCGCGACAGCATGATCCGTCTTGGCCAGCTCCTGAAGCTCGCCAGCCTGGTGGAAGACGGCGTGGAAGCCGCCGAGCTGATCAAGAACGGACTCGTCAAGGTCAACGGCGGGATCGAGGACCGCCGCGGCCGCCAGCTGCACAACGGCGACACTGTCAACGTCAACGGCCAAACCGTGAAGGTCGTGGCCCCGGAGGCCTGATTCATCGGCAGCCTGATCCGGCGAGGACGACGTCAGCGGCCGGCGGCACTGTGCCTCCGGCCGCCGTCGTACTTCTACTTGTTCAGCACCTCGTGCGTCAGGAACTCGGAGACGTGCCCGATCTCCTGCTGGTTGATGCCGTGCCACATGCCCGTGTAGAGCACTTTGGTGAGCTTGACATGGCCACGCACCCAGCCCATGGTGTACTCGATCTTGTCGGGGGTGATCACGGGGTCCTGCTGGTCCCGGCCCCAGAAAAGCGGTACGGTGCCGTCCAGTTCGCCGTCCCTGAAGGTGGAGTCACCGTCCGCGTTGACCACAAAACCGGAAAGCCCGACGACGGCGGCGTAGTCAGCGGGGCGCTGCCGGAGCAGCGTGGTGGCCATGGCCATTCCCATGGAAAAGCCGAGCAGCGTCACCGACGGATGGCTGGCTTTGACCGTGTCGATCCAGTCCTGCACGTAGGCGGCTGCAGCCTTGACGGCGTCGAGGGAATAGCCGATGGTGTCCGTCAACGGGAACCACATAAACCCCGGACCCGTGGGCAGGGGCGCGCGGAGTGAGGCAACAACAAAGTCTTCGGGCAGCATATCCGCCAGGCTCATGAGGTCCTGTTCATTCGCGCCGTAGCCATGCAGCAGCACCAGCAGCGGCCTTCCGGCGCGCTGGTCCTCGGGCCGGGACCACATAACAACAGGGGCAGGAAATACTTGGGCGTCTGTCATGGTTTCCATTCTTACAGCTACCGGGCGGTAACTACCTACGGTGGCGTAGCTTGTGAGGGAGGAGGCAGGATAAAACCGTGACTGACGCAAGAGCCATGCAGAATCCGCCCACGGAGACCGTATCCCACCCCTGGACCCGCTACGTAGCCATGGGAGATTCGTTCACTGAGGGCATCGGGGACCCGGATCCAACGAGTCCGGGTGGCTTCCGCGGCTGGGCCGACCGCGTGGCCGAGGAACTGGGCCAGGGCCAGGCGGACTTCGCCTACGCCAATCTGGCCGTCCGCGGCCGGCTGCTGCAGCAGATCGTGGACCAGCAGCTCGCTCCGTGCCTGGCGCTCAAACCGGACCTCATCACCCTTTCCGCCGGCGGCAACGATCTCATCAGGCCCGGCGGTGACCCCGACGCCCTCGCCGAAAAACTCGACTCGGTGGTCCAGATCCTGGCCATGGGCGGCGCCACGGTGGTCCTGTTCAACGGCCCGGACACGGGTTCATCGGTCCTGGGACGGATCCGCAGCAAGGTGGCCATCTACAACGAGAACCTGCGCACGGTGGCCGCCCGCCATGATGCCATCATCGCCGACATGTGGTCCCTCAAGCAGCTCAACGATCCGCAGATGTGGGACGAGGACCGCCTGCATTTCTCGCCGTTGGGACACCACACCATCGCCGCCATGGTGCTGGATTCGCTCAACGTCAACCACACCCTTGAGCCGCGGCATCCCACGCCGCTGCCGGCCCGCACGTGGCGGGCAGCCCGTACCGAAGACCTGGTGTGGGCCCGCGAATACTTTGTCCCGTGGGTGGTCCGGCGGCTGCGCCACCGCTCCTCCGGCGACGGGATCACCGCGAAACGTCCGACGCCGGGCCCTGTGTTCGGCCCCGGCGTTCCGTTGGGTTCCGGCGAGGGTCCGCCGGGCACCACCGACGCCCGGCGGTAGCGGGGCGATCCCCTCGCCCGGCGGTAGCGGGGCGATCCCCTCGCCCGGTCCGTTGCTCTATCATTTCCTGCTGTCATTCAGGAGTTCTAACAACCAGGAGTGATAGAGCAACGCGGGGAGGGCCAGCGCTAAGCTGGAAGGACACATATGAGAGGCGCTACACCGTGAACAGCTTGTTTTTCTGGATCATCGTTTTGTCGTTCGTAATACCGACGGCGATGCGGATGTACCGGAAATCCGTCAACAAA
>DASSIA010000081.1:0-3174 GCA_035692345.1 Arthrobacter sp.
CAGGGTGGCGAGCACTTCCAGGTGATCGGAAAACGAGCTTGCCGGGGTGGCAATCAGCAGGATCACGGTGGCCGGGCCGTCGGCGGCACCGAAGTCGAGGGCGTGACCGAACTTGGTGATTCCGACGGCGATGGAGGTCCGTGAGACGAAATCGCTGCGGGCGTGCGGGAGGCCGATCCCGCCCGGAAGGCCGGTGGCGAGCTGGTGTTCGCGGGCGTTGACGTGCTCCAGGAAGCCCGGCAGGTCCGTGACCCGCCCTGCGGCGAAGAGCCGTTCCGCCAGTTGCGCCGCGGCGTCCGCCTTGTCCGTTGCCTCCAACTCCAGGATCACCAGTTCGGGGGTGGTGAGATCGGCATCGTACCGGTCAAGTGGTTCCGCCAAGGAGTGTCCCTTCAGTCAGGAGAATTACGGGTGCCCGGAGCCCCCTCAGCGCAAGGGGACGATGTTTTCCACACCCAGGCGTGCGGCATCAGCGGATTCGTCGTCCGGCTGTTGCTGGCTCAGCCGTTCAGCTTCAACCCGCGCAATGTAGTGCTTTATTTCGCTTTCGCGCTGTGCATCGCTCCAGCCGAGGACTTCGCCCATAAGTTTAGCGACAACCGGGACCGCGGACACGCCACGGTCCCACGCCTCAATGGAGATGCGGGTCCGCCGGGTCAGAACGTCGTGGACATGCCGGGCGCCCTCGTGCGTTGCGGCGTAGACAGCCTCCGCCTGCAGGTAGTCGTCGGCGCCGGGCAACGGCTCCGCCAATTCAGGATTCCGGGCGATGATGTCCAGCACCTCCGGAGCCATGGATCCGTAGCGGTTGAGCAGGTGCTCAACCCGCGCCACGTGCACGCCGGACTCTTCAGCGGTCCGGCTCCGGCGGTTCCAGGCCGCTTTGAAGCCACTGGCACCGAGCAGCGGAATAGTCTCCGTACAGCTCGGTGGCACCCTCTCATCCATGGTGCGCGTGGCCTCGTCCACCGCGTCCTTTGCCATGACCCGGTAGGTGGTCCACTTGCCTCCGGCCACCACCACAAGGCCTGGTACAGGGTGGGCCACGATGTGTTCACGGGACAGCTTCGCAGTGGAATCGTTCTCCCCTGCCAGCAGGGGGCGCAGTCCGGCGTAGACGCCTTCAACGTCCTCCCGGGTGAGCGGGCGCTTCAGGACCCGGTTGACGTGTTCGAGGATGTAGTCGATGTCCTTGCTGGAGGCGGCGGGGTGGGCCTTGTCGAGCTTCCAGTCGGTGTCCGTGGTGCCGATGATCCAGTGCCGGCCCCACGGGATGACGAACAGCACGGACTTTTCGGTGCGCAGGATCAGCCCCACAGTGGACTGGAACCGGTCGCGCGGCACCACCAGGTGGATGCCCTTGGACGCCCGGACCTTCAACTGGCCGCGGTCAGTGACCATGGCCTGGGTTTCATCAGTCCACACCCCGGTGGCGTTGATGACCTGTTTGGCCCTGATGTTGAACTGCGAACCGTCTTCGTGGTTGACCACCTTGGCGCCCACCACGCGTTCGCCTTCGCGGAGGAAATCCACCACTGCCATCCGGTTCACCGCATGGGCGCCGTAGTGCGCCGCCGTCCGGACCAGGTTGGCCACGTACTTGGCGTCGTCCACCTGGCCGTCGTAATAGCGGATGGAGCCCACAAAGGCATCCTTTTTCAGGCTGGGGGCGGCCCGGAGGGTGCCACGCCGGGTGAGGTGCTTGTGGAAGGGTACGCCCCGGCTATGCCCGCCGGTAATGGACATGGCGTCGTAGAGGGCGATCCCGGCGCCTACATAAGGCCGTTCCAGGAACGGTTTGGTCAGCGGGTACAGGAACGGCACGGGCCGGGCCAGGTGCGGGGCCAGGACCGAAAGAATCAGGCCCCGCTCATGCAGCGCTTCCTTGACCAGCGCGAAATCCAGCATCTCCAGGTAGCGCAGGCCGCCGTGGATCAGCTTGGATGAGCGCGACGACGTGCCGGCCGCCCAGTCGCTGGCCTCCACAATCCCCACGCTGAGGCCGCGCGTCACGGCATCCAGGGCCGCGCCCGTGCCGACGATGCCGCCGCCGACGATCAGGATGTCAAGTTCGTTGCCGGGTTCCGAGGTGGCTCTGAGCCGTGCGATCGATGCTTCCCTGGCCGCTGGGCCCAGGACCCCGCCTTCGTTTGGAACAGTGTTCACGGAACGCCTCCCTTGCCGCTGCTGCCGGTAGTAAATCCACCCTACTTCCTTGCCGCACGGTTGGGCAGGGCGGTTCAGTTACCGGCGTACGGAGAAACCACGACGTCGACGCGCTGGAATTCCTTCAGGTCCGAATAGCCGGTGGTGGCCATGGACCTGCGGAGTGCGCCGATGAGGTTGGACGTGCCGTTGGTGTGGTGGCCGGGGCCGAAGAGCACCTCTTCGAGGGGTCCGACGGTCCCGACGTTGGCGCGGTCTCCGCGGGGCAGTTCCAGGTGGTGGGCCTCCTGGCCCCAGTGCCAGCCTTTGCCGGGTGCCTCTTCGGCCCGGGCGAGGGCGCTGCCCAGCATCACGGCGTCGGCGCCCATGGCAATTGCCTTGACGATGTCACCTGAGGTGCCCATGCCGCCGTCGGCGATGACATGGACGTAGCGTCCGCCGGATTCATCCATGTAGTCGCGGCGGGCGGCGGCGACGTCGGAGATGGCGGAGGCCATGGGCGAGTGGATTCCCAGGGCGCGCCGCGTGGTGGCGGTGGCGCCTCCGCCGAAACCGACCAGGACGCCGGCCGCGCCGGTGCGCATCAGGTGCAGGGCCGGGGTGTAGCCGGCCGCGCCGCCCACAATGACGGGGACGTCCAGTTCGTAAATGAATTGCTTGAGGTTCAGCGGCTCGTGGTCTTTCGAGACGTGCTCGGCTGACACGGTGGTTCCACGGATGACAAAAATGTCGACGCCGGCGGCCACCACGGTCTTGTAGTGCTCCTGGGTGCGCTGCGGCGTCAGGGAGCCGGCCACCGTCACGCCGGCGGCGCGGATCTCGGCGAGGCGGGACGTGATCAGTTCCGGCTGGATGGGAGCGCGGTAAAGCTCCTGCATACGGCCGGTCACGGCGGGGCTGTTGACCTCGTCCCGGAGGGCGCCGATTTCGTCGAGGACGGCCTGCGGGTCCTCGTAGCGGGTCCAGAGGCCCTCAAGATCCAGCACGCCGAGCCCGCCAAGGCGGCCC
>DASSIA010000082.1:0-4815 GCA_035692345.1 Arthrobacter sp.
CTTGTTGACATACATTGTAAAATGTTTTCCACAGGGACTGTCAAGCATTGCGTACAAAGACTGTCCAGAATAAGGAGGAAATCCCGTGGGCAACGGATTCGGGGAGAAGCTCCGGGCGGAGCGTCTCGAACGTGGGCTGACGCAGGCTGAACTGGGCAAGGACCTGTATTCCCCCAGCTATATTTCCCTGCTCGAAACGGGCCGCCGCGAGCCGACGGCCGAGGTCATCGAGGAACTCGCCCGCCGTCTGGACATGGCGCCCAAGGCGCTGGAAGCCTGGAGCCAACCCATTTCGGTCAGCGATGCCGAGTACGTCCTGGCCGGACTTTACGCGCGCCAGGCCTGGGACCTGCGGGACTACCCGCTCGCTGCAAGCCACGCCGCCACGGCCGCGAAGATTGCCCTCGAAGGCCGGAACACCAGCGCCTGGTGGAACATGACCTACATGCAGGCCGAATGCCTGCTGAAGCACGGCGACCTGAAGGAATGCCAGCAAATCGTGGAACATCTGCTGGAGCATCCCATGGCCAAAGAATCGGCAGGCCTCGGTGTCCGGGCCCGGCAGATGCTTGCTGCCGTGTTCCACCGCCAGGGCCAACTCTCCGTGGCAGTGGACCACGCCCTGGACGCCGTCAGGCTGTCATCCCAGTTGCCCCAAAGCTCCACGGTCACCATTGGCGCGCATCGCATCCTTATTGGCGCATTGGCCGAGAGCGGCCGGCTGGACGAGGCCTGGAGTTACTGCCAGGCCATGGACGCCCACGTGGACGAGAATGCGATGCCCCAGTTGGCCGGGGAGGTGGCCTGGGTCATCGGAAACGTGGCGTTCATGCGGCACGACTACGCGGTAGGCGTCAAATACCACGAGCGCGCGGCGAAGCTGCTTTCCCCGGCCAACGACATCGAGCTGTGGGCCCGGTTCAACAAAGCCTCCGCCGCGGTTCGGCTGTCCTCCGGGATCGTGGAGCCTGAGACGTTGTCCGCCATCGAACGTGCCGAGCTGGCCTTTTCCATCGTCCGTGGTACCAAGAGCGACGAACTGGAAGTTGCCTTCATCCGCGCCCGTTGGCTCTATCTGACCGGTGACATCGTGGCGGCCGTGGAGAAGCTCCGCAAGATCCATGCGGAATCCGGAGCGCTGGCCAAGCACACCGCCGGCGAGGTTGCACTCCTGCTGGGCAAATCACTCAAGGCTGCCGGCGAGTCCGACGAAGCCCTGGTCTACCTCCAGGAGGCGCAGAAGAACTTCAGTTCAGCTGGCGCTTCCGACCGGGTCCAGCAAGCCCTGGACGCGGTCCTGGAGATCAGGCTCGCCCAGCAGCGGGCCGCTGCGGCGGAGAAAGACGTCAAGGCCAGCTAGCAACGGGCCCGGCCAAAGCCGGGCCCGTCAACCGGCTAGGCGAACGTCCGGCCAGTGATTTTCTCGTAGGCCTCAATGTAGCGGCCGCGGGTGCGGGCCACAACATCTGCCGGCAGGGCAGGCGGCGGCACATCGGAGGACCTGTCCCAGCCCGATTCGGCCGAGGTCAGCCAGTCTCGCACGTACTGCTTGTCGAAGGACGGCTGTGCTTTCCCGGGCTCATAGGTTGCCGCATCCCAGAAACGGGAGGAATCCGGGGTGAGCACCTCGTCGCCCAGTGTGATGGCCCCGGACACGGCGTCGTAGCCGAACTCCACCTTCGTGTCAGCGAGGATGATGCCGCGTTCGCGGGCGATCTTCTCGGCGCCGGTGTAGATCTTCAGGGTCAGCTCGCTGAGGCGGGCGGCAATGTCATCCCCCACCATGGCCACAACGTCGTTGTAGGAGATGTTCTCGTCATGCTCGCCCACCTCGGCTTTGGCCGACGGCGTAAAGATCGCCTGCTCCAGCCGGGATCCGTCCACCAGGCCCGGCGGCAGCGGAATCTCGCAGACCGTCCCGCGGGCCTTGTACTCCAGCAGTCCGGACCCGGTGAGGTAGCCGCGGGCGATGCACTCGACAGGGAACATGTCCAGCTTCCTGCAGATCATCGCGCGGCCTTCCACGGCCGCCGGCACGCCGTCTTCCACCGTTGACCCCAGTACGTGGTGCACCACATCAAGCTGGTCGAACCACCAGAGGCTCAACTGCGTGAGGATGCGGCCCTTGTCCGGGATTTCGCTGGCCAGCACGTGGTCAAAGGCACTGATGCGGTCGCTCGCCACCACCAGGACGCAGTCCTGGCCCACCTGCTGGGTGATGGCCTCATCGGCAGGTTCGTAGAGGTCGCGGACTTTGCCGGAGTAAACGTGCTTCCAGCCCGGCAGGTCCAGGGTTTCGGTGCTGAAACCGCGGGACTGTTGTGGTTCCTGAGCGGAGTTCCCAGTCATGTTATGCCTTCGCTTTCGTGACAGGCAGCGATGCCGTTGCAGATCCGGTGGCCAAGGCCGTTACCTTGATCTCGCCGCGGGCAGCCTTCCGACCGATATCGGTCCGGAACTGGGAGCCGTCGAGCTGAACCAGCTCCACGCCGTCGTACGCCCGTTCCCGGGCCTCCACCAGGTCGCTGCCGAGCGCAACGACGGCGAGCACCCGGCCACCGGCGGAGACCACCTTGCCGTCGTCGTCGAACGCGGTGCCCGCATGGATCACATGCACGCCGTCCAGCTGGTCCACCTTCTTGAGTCCGCGGATGCGGTCACCGGTACGCGGCGCGTCCGGGTAGTTGTGGGACGCGACGACGACGGCGACGGCGGTCTCCTTGGACCAGCGCAGCTCGTCTGCCTTGTCCAGTTCGCCCTTGGCAGCCGCGAGCAGCAGCGCACCGAGGGGGGTTTTGAGCCGGGCCAGCACAGCTTGCGTCTCGGGGTCGCCGAAGCGGACGTTGAATTCAATAACGCGGGTGCCGCGCGTGGTCAGGGCCAGGCCGACGAACAGGACGCCCACGAACGGGGTGCCGCGGTTTGCCATCGCTTTGACCGTTGGCTGGGCCACCCGGTCGATGACTTCCTGGACCAGTCCGGCAGGAGCCCAGTCCAGCGGGGTGTAGGCACCCATGCCGCCGGTGTTGGGGCCTTCGTCGTTGTCGAAGATGCGCTTGAAGTCCTGCGCCGGGGACAATGCCACCGTGTTGCGGCCATCGCACAGGACAAAAACGGAGACCTCGGGGCCATCGAGGAATTCCTCGATCACCACGGTTCCGCCGGCGTCGAAGCAGGTCTGGGCATGGGCCAGGGCTTCGTCGCGGTTGTTGGTGACCACAACGCCCTTGCCTGCTGCGAGGCCGTCGTCCTTCACCACGTAGGGCGCACCGAAGGTGTCCACGGCTGAGGCTGCTTCCTCGGCGTTCGTGGCCACCAGGGCCATGGCCGTGGGGACCCCCGCTTCGGCCATGACTTCCTTGGCGAACGCTTTGGAGGCTTCCAGCTGGGCCGCGGCCTTGCTGGGGCCGAAGACCGGAATGCCGGCCTCGCGGACGGCGTCGGATACCCCGGCAGCCAGCGGTGCCTCGGGGCCCACTACGACGAGGTCGACGCCGAGCCTGGTGGCCAGGGCCGCTACGGCGTCGGGGTCATTCCCGTCGATGTTGTGGGTGGGGACCAGTTTGCTGATGCCGGCGTTGCCGGGAGCTGCATGGACTTCGGACACGTTGGGGTCGGCGAGGAGGGAACGGACAATGGCGTGTTCGCGGCCTCCGGGGCCAATGACGAGTACCTTCACAGTCTCCAAGGGTACTTTGTGCACCCTGCCCTTTCCTAAGGGGTGTGTTTCCAAGCTGTGTCCACGCCCATCCGTCCCCGCAACGATTCCGCCCCTAGACTGGCACCATGCCGCACAACCCGCATGCCACGTTCACCGTGGACTCCGCCGTCGAACTCGCCGTTGTTGAACGCAGCGGTTTTGTGGAGTCCCGGCATATCGGCTCCGCCGTCGTCCTGTCCGCCGACGGGTCCGTAGTCACCGAACTTGGGGACATCAGAACTCCGATTTTCGCCCGGTCAGCGCTCAAGCCGCTGCAGGCCTTGGCATCCATGCAGTCAGGGGTTCCGTTGCGCGGTGCACAGGTGGCGCTGGCGTGCGGCAGCCACGTGGGCTCCCTGGACCACATGGACGTGGTGGAGGGAATGCTCAAGGCCGCCGGCGTCCGGGAGGACCAGCTGCAGTGCCCCGCGGCGTGGCCCTACGATGAGACCGCCCGCAACTGGCTGGTGCGTTCCGAACGCGGCAAGTCGAAACTGGCCTTCAACTGCTCCGGAAAGCACGCCGCGTTTCTGTGGGCCTGCACGGAGAACGGCTGGGACACCCACAGCTACCTTGAGCCGAACCATCCCCTGCAGCAGCGGGTCCGCACCGTGATCGAGGAATATACCGGCGAGCGCATCGCACACCTGGGTATTGACGGCTGCGGAGCCCCGGTGGCTGCTGTGTCGCTGACCGGGCTGGCCCGCGCGTTCTCGATGCTCGCCAAAGCGCCCGGGGACAAGAACTCCAACGCCCGCGCAGCCACCATCACCACGTCCATGCTGGACTACCCATGGGCAGTCCAGGGCCACGGCGAGGCCAACACGGTGGTGATGGACGAGCTGGGCATCATCGCCAAGATCGGCGCCGAGGGAGTCCTGGCCATGGCTACGCCCCAGGGTGTCTCCGTTGCCTTGAAAATGCTGGACGGGAACCCGCGTGCAACCGCGCTGGTGGCCCGGACCCTCCTCGCGGCAGCCGGGGCCGTGGATATCCCCGGTGTCTCCAGCGTCCTGGAGAAGGTGGTTGCCCCTGTAACGGGCGGCGGACACCCGGTGGGCAAGATCCGGCTGGGCCCGGCCGTCTCCGCGCTCCTGGACTGACGTGGCTGTAGC
>DASSIA010000083.1:0-3978 GCA_035692345.1 Arthrobacter sp.
GGCGGACTGGTAGCGGCCGTCCAGCGGGCCCAGGGCGATCGGCTCCGGTGACGCGGCAAGGGCCAGGCGTCCGGAGGGCGTGCGGGTATCAGCTGTGGCGGCAGTTTCAGGCATGTGCTGATTCTTTCATGAACTCTTCCCCGCCGCTTAAGCAGTCGGGCTGATGTGCATAAAAGGAAACTTGTCCACATAGCCGACGGCGGTACTTCCACCCCGTGGGCGGCTTTCCGTAGCGTCGTGGTCATCGGAGGCTCCCGACTCAGATATTCCTACGTAGACCCGGAAGGGGAAATGGCATGGGCAATGACGTGACGGCGGCCGATATGGCCGCATGCATGTCCCGCGGTTACGAGGTGCAGCAGTTGGCGGTCCGGGTCGGCCTGTGCCTGGCGAGGGTGGAAAAGGTCCTCGGCGCATTTCGCGAGATCCAGCTTCTGGACTGGCAGTCACCCGCGGGGCGCGCATACCGGAATTCGGTAGCCCTCCAGGAGGTGGCACTTGGAGCGTCGCGGGTACGGCTCGAGGACGCCCTGTCTTCGGTGAGGCGCCATGCCCAGGCAGTGGGAGCCTCGGCCGGCAGCCCGGTAGGGCGGCACTGATGGCAGAGGTAACACCGTCGGGCAGCGGCGGACCCCTCCAGCTGACGGGGCCTGCAGTGGATGGCAGCCTGGAGGTCAGGGGCGGTATTGGAGGAATTACTTTCCAGCTTGAGGAACTCGTGGGGGGCGCGGAGAAGCTCGACGACCTTGCGGACGAGTTGGCCTCCGTGGAAGTCGAGGTGCACCAAATCTGGAAAGACCTGGCTCCGTACCAGGACGATGCGCGGCTCTCGGGGACAAGAGCGCTGCAGTCTGTCGGCGAGGCCCAATGGAGCGTCCAGGCCGTCCGGACGGAACTGCAGGGAATCAGCGGTCAGGTGCGGGCCAGTAAGAGGGACTACGAGGTGGCGGAGGCGTGTGCCGGTTTCACGCGCGGAATGGGCTGGGGCCTGACCAGCGCCGGAACCATGGACCGGCAGGCGCGGGATCTCTGGCTGGGCTTTGTTCCTAATCGGGAGGTCGCGGAACTCGTCGCCGGTCCGCTTGCCTCGGCTGCCCTGCTGGCCGTCTCGCCCGAACGTTTCGCCATGGCGCTCGCGGCGGACATGGCGGCCGGCCGGCACGTCGCTGCCGCCGTTCCCCTGCTCAACGGCGCGGCAGGGCAATCCGTTCGGATTTTGCAGCCTCGTCCGGTCACGGTGGACCGGAGGGAGACTCTGCCCATCCAATTCGATGGTTCTCCAGCAGCGCTCCTGGAACGGGTGCGGAGCATTGAAGAGCGGGGTGATGGCTACATGGAAGTCATCGAGGTGGATAACGGGGGAGCGACGACGTTCGTGGTTGTGATTCCCGGCACCCAGACGGGAGGCGAAATTGGCGGGGTGAATCCATTCGATGAAGCCGGCATCGCAGAAGGGCTGGGCCACAGCTCCGAGGAAATCAACGCGGCCGTGCTTCAGGCCTTACAGGATGTCGGCGCAGAAAAAGGTGCGCCCGTCGTGGCTGTTGGGTACAGCCAGGGTGGCATCCATGCCATGAACCTGGCGGCCGATGAGCTGTTCCGCAAGGAGTACAACATGAAATATGTGCTCACTGCAGGCTCCCCGGTGGGCGGCATTGTTGTGGATGCCGACGTCGAAGCCCTTCATCTGGAACACAGGCAGGATTGGGTGCCTGGAACTGACGGGACACCGAATCCAGACGCCAGGAACCGGGTCACCGTGACCCTCAACGACCCAGTGACCACTCCGGCAGGCGAAGAATTCGGTATTGGCCCCGGGCATCGGCTCAGCAGCTACACGGAAGCCGCGCGGCTCGTCGCCGAGAGCGGCGACCCCTCGCTCATGGCGTCAACCGCGGTTCTTGGCGGCGTGCTGGGGGCCGGCGGCACGGCGACGGCCACACGCTTCGCCCTGTCCCGCCCGAAAGTTCCGGAACCGGCGAGTGCGCCCGGGCCACGGCTACAGCCCGGGCCTCTACGGCAGCCGTCGGAGGCTGACCGGCAGGTCTCGTCCGGAAAAATGTACGCCGCCGAGCGGCAGCAGCCGGCAGTCGGCTGAGCGGAGCTGCCGGGGCGTTAGCGCCGGCGTCCGCCTGGAATCCGGCCTGCAACCAGCGAAATGAGCGTGATGATGATCGCGGCGAGAACCGCCGTCCAGAAGAAGGAGTCGATGGTGAAATGGACCGGCGTGTAACTGCTGATCCACGACGTCAGGTACAGCATGGCTGCGTTGATGACGATGGTGAACAGGCCCAGCGTCAGGATGGTGATGGGCAGGGAGAGGAAACTGACCAGGGGGCGGACGAAGGCGTTCACCACGCCGAAGATCACGCCGATAAACAGATAGGCGAGGATGATGCCGATGGTGTCCGTGCCCTGGGTTACACCCGTCTTGGCCACGGCCTCTGTCGTGGCGGACGTGGTGATATCAAGGCCCGGCAATATCCAGCTGGCAATCCAGAGGGCCAGCCCGTTGATGATGACCCGAACAATAAAAGAGCGCATGCGTCCATGCTGTCACACTGCCCTTGAGCGCCGCCTGGGCGCCCGCCCGCACGGCGCCGTTCGGGCGAAGTAGGCTGGTTTGCATGACTTCATCAGAGAGCCTGCCTGGCGAAATCCGGCCGCGCCCCGTGGTGGGCCGGCTTCCGCGCTACGCCGCAGGCAAGCCTCCCGTCAGTGTGGATGGGCTGACCAGCTACAAACTTTCCTCCAACGAGAACGCCCTGCCGCCCATCCCGGCGGTGCTCGAAGCCATTGCCGGCCAGACTGACTTCAACCGCTACCCCGACCCGCTCAGCAGCAAGCTCCGTGCCGCGCTCGCCGAATTCCTGGGAGTGCCGGCGGAAGACATCGTCACCGGCGCAGGGAGCCTCGGCGCCCTTAACCAGTTGCTGTCCACGTTCGCTGGCCAGAACGACGACGGCAAGCCTGACGAAGTGATCTATGCGTGGCGCTCCTTCGAGGCCTACCCCATCAGCGTGGGCCTGGCAGGCGCGGAAAGTGTCCGCATCCCGCTGACTTCAGACGGACGCCACGATCTGGATGCCATGGCTGCGGCCGTCACAGTCCGCACCAGGGTCATCCTGCTCTGCACCCCGAACAACCCCACGGGACCGATCCTGACGACGGCCGAGACGGAGCGGTTTATCCAAGCGGTCCCGTCCGATGTTGTGGTGGTCATTGATGAGGCCTACCAGGAGTTCGTCAGGGCTGAAGACGCCGTTGACGGAATTGCGATGTACCGCAAGTACCCGAATGTCGTAGTGCTGCGGACTTTCTCCAAAGCTCACGGCCTGGCCGGCCTCCGGGTGGGGTACAGCGTTTCGAATTCCGGCCTGACCCAGCATCTGCGTGTGGCGGCCACGCCGTTCGCCGTGTCACAGATCGCCGAACAGGCCGCCATTGTCTCGCTGCAGAATTACCCTTTGGTTGTAGAAAGGGTACAAAGCATCGTGGACGAACGTGACCGTGTTACCTCCGGACTGCGCGAACTCGGCTGGTTTGTGCCCGAGGCGCAGGGCAATTTCGTCTGGCTCGACCTCGGTGAAAACAGTGCGGAATTTGCCGGGTTGGCGGGCGCCCAGGCGCTGTCCGTGCGCGCCTTTGGCGGTGAAGGAGTGCGGGTCAGCATCGGGGAGCCGGAGGCCAACAGCCGGTTTCTCAGCCTCTGTGCGAACTATACAAAGCCGCCACGGCGTTCCTAGCGCTTAACATGCACTTGGACCGGCACCTACTGAAGATAAAGTAAGAGTCAGAAAGCCAATATATATGCTAATACTGGAATGCATTCCTTTAGCGGCATATATCCCAGCGACATTGCAATGCATCCGCATGCGGCAAGCAAGGAGACGGTATGGGCGCCACACATCTGCCCTCCACCGAGTTCGACGAAACAGCGGCAGACGACCAGTTCGAAGCTGAGGCAGAGGCCCAACT
>DASSIA010000084.1:0-9881 GCA_035692345.1 Arthrobacter sp.
ACTCAACGCGTCCGAGGCCATCCTCACGCTGGCCGGCCTGGGTTTCCTGGGTTTCGGGATCGAGCCGAGCTCCGCCGCCGAATGGGGCTTTGACCTGAACAAGGCGATGTCCGATGCCTCTTCCGGCATTTGGTGGACCGGTGTGTTCCCCGGCGCGGCCATTGTCCTGACAGTGGTGGGCCTGACCCTTGTGGGGGAAAGCATCAATGACCTGAACGATCCGCGACTGCGCGGGCGCAAACGGGCGGGCAGCAAGAGCAAGCCACCCACCGCGGTGACCCGGAAGGAGGCGTCCGCATGAGCGGCCCCAAGATCACCGAAGCAGGTGCCCCGGACGGCACGGAACGGGTCCTGGAGATCGACCACCTCAAAGTCACGTTCGCCACCGACGGCGGAGACGTCTACGCCGTCAAGGATGTGAGCCTGGACGTGCGCTCCGGAGAGGTCCTGGCCATCGTCGGCGAATCCGGCTCCGGCAAGACGGTGACCGCGAAAACCATTCTCGGGCTGCTGCCGGAGACCGCCACCAGCGGCGGTGCCGTCCTGATTAACGGGAACAACGTGATCACCGTCAGCGCCTCCAAGCTGCGGCAGATCCGAGGCCGCGATGTGGCCATGGTGTTCCAGGAGCCCTCCACGGCATTGAACCCCGTGTTCACCGTGGGCTGGCAGATTGCCGAGGGCATCCGGGCGCATGCCGGTGGTGACGGCGGCAAACGGGTCTCGGCCAGGGACGCCAAGGCCCGGGCCATTGAAGCGCTGCGCAAAGTGGGGATTCCGGATCCGGAACATCGCGTCAACTATTACCCGCACCAGTTCTCCGGTGGGCAGAAACAGCGCGTGGTGATCGCCGCCGCGCTGGCCCTGAACCCGGGACTGATCGTGGCCGATGAACCCACCACGGCCCTCGATGTCACCGTCCAGGCCGAAATCCTGGAACTGCTCCGGGACCTCCGGGACAAGTACGGCACCTCGATCGTGCTGATCACCCACAACATGGGTGTGGTGGCCGACCTCGCGGACCGGGTTGTGGTGATGTACCAGGGTGACATCGTTGAGGAAGCGCCGGCCCGGGTGCTGTTCGCTGAACCCAAGCAGGACTACACCAAAAAGCTGCTGGCCGCGGTGCCGCACCTGGGCCGGAACTCCGCCTCGGAGGGCCTCTTGGAACGCGCCCACCAGGACGCGCCGGTGCTGGTGGAGGCAACCAACCTGACCATCGAGTATCCCCGCAGGCTGGGAACTCCCGCGTTCAAAGCCGTGGACGGCGTCAGCTTCACCGTATCCCAGGGTGAAGTCTTCGGACTGGTGGGTGAGTCAGGATCAGGGAAAACCACCATCGGCCGGGCCATCGCCGGCCTGAACCGGACCACGGGTGGCAGCCTGAAGGTACTCGGCTACGAAATGCTGAACTTCAAGGAGCGGACGTTCAAACCCCACCGGAAGGACATCGGTTTTGTCTTCCAGGATCCGGCCGCGTCCTTCAACCCCCAGCTCACTATCGGCGACTGCGTGGCCGAACCCATGATCATCCACACCAATCCGAGCCCGGCGCAGGCGCGCAAGCGCGTTGCCGAGCTGCTCGAATCAGTGCAGCTGCCGGCGTCGTACGCCCAGCGGTTCCCGCACGAGCTCTCCGGCGGGCAGCGCCAGCGGGCCTCGCTGGCGCGCGCACTGATCCTGAACCCGCGGCTGCTCATCGCTGACGAGCCGACGTCGGCCCTGGACGTTTCGGTGCAGGCAAAGGTCCTGGACCTGTTCAAGGAAATCCAGGCCGAGTTCGGGTTTGCGGCGCTGTTCATCAGCCACGACCTCGCGGTGGTGGACATCCTCTCGCAGTGGATCGGCGTCCTGTACAAGGGCAAGCTGGTGGAGCAGGGCATCGGAAGCCAGGTAATGGGGGCACCGAAGCACGACTACACCAAACGGCTGATTGCGTCCTTGCCCGTCCCTGATCCGGACGAACAGGCCCGACGCCGGGAAGCGCACCGGGCGCTGCTGGCACAGTAGCCGCGCCGCGGCAGTACCAGGAGGGACATCCCGCCCAGCCGGGCGTGGTGTCCCTCCGCCGCTTAACACCAAAAGGAATTCCGCGGCTGCCCATAGACTTGGATCATGACGCAGCAAAACCATGATGTTCCCGACACCGACACCTTCGATGCCGCCGCGAGTTCGCTGGCAGGCAAGGTGGACAACTCGGTGATGGCGGAACTGCTGTCCATCCGCTCCAGCATCGACAACATCGACGCAACCCTGGTGTACCTCCTGGCCGAACGGTTCAAAGCCACCCAGAAAGTGGGCTTCCTCAAGGCCGCACACCGGCTCCCGGCAGGGGATCCGGGCCGGGAATCCGCCCAGATCGCCCGGCTGCGGCGCCTGGCCGAAGATGCACACCTCGATCCGGCCTTTGCGGAGAAATTCCTGAATTTCATCATCGGCGAGGTCATCCGCCACCATGAGGCCATCGCCGAGGACCACCAGGCCGCTGCAGAGTGGAAGTAACCGCTACCGGGCTCGGACCCTGGCCGGGGGAGGACCCCGTGGAAGCCGCCCGCATCATCCGCGGCGAGCTCGGCAGCCCGCACCTGCCGTTCCTGGCCGAACTGCCGGACCGCGGAGTCGGCTCCGACGCGTTGGGGCGGACGGCGGCGCTTCTGGTTGAAATGGCAGTAGACGTCCAACCCTACGGCTGGCGGCTGGTGGACCGGCCGGGCAAGGATTTCCGCCGGGCCGCATCGGCTCTGTCGACCGACATCAACGTCCTGGCAGACGTGGCCGGCGCCGAGGACACCCCCGCCCCCGAACTGAAGGTCCAACTGCTTGGACCGCTGAGCCTTGCCGCCGGCCTCCACCTACACAACGGCGAACGGGCCCTGATCGATTACGGCGCACGCCGGGATATTGCGGCTTCGCTGGCCGCAGGCGTTGACGGCTACCTGTCCCGGATTTCCAGCGCGGTTCCCGGCGCGCGGCTGGTGGTCCAGCTCGACGAACCTGATATCGCCGCCGTACTCGCCGGCACCATTCCGACGTCGAGCGGTTACCGTACGCTGCGCTCGGTGGGCGGCCATGAGGTCACCGAGTCCTGGCAGGCGGTGATCGACGCGCTCCGCGCCGCGGGCGCGGCCGAAATCGTGGTGTCCGTGCCGGAGATAGAGGCCCCGATCGAACGGATCATTTCTGCGGGCGCCGACGGCATTGCCGTACCGCTCAAGGCCCTGACCTCGCGGCAGTGGGAGCAGCTGGCCGCGGCGGTGGAGGCAGGCAAACGGATCTGGGCCGGCGTCCTGGACGGCGGCCGCGGCACGCTGCCCAGGGTGGCCGACGTCGTCGAGTCCGTCTGGCGGCCGTGGCACCAGCTGGGCCTGCCGGCGTCGTCCCTGGGGAGCATCCGGGTGACGCCCACGGGGGGACTTGCCGGCAATACCCCCGCCACCGCCACGGCGGTGCTCGGCCGGCTCACCCAGGTGGCCGACGGGCTGAACCAGCGCGCGAACAGCTGAGCGGGCGCGCAGCTGACGCCTACGTGCGCTTTTCCCAGCGGTCCGGCTGGGCGTAGCGGGGCAGGAAGCTCTGCGCCGAGCTGCCGCCGATGTAGGGGCGCAAGTGGTAGTCGAAAGTTCCTGCGTAGACCAGCACCTGCCCAATCTGCGGCTGCATGACCTTGACCTGGATGCGGTGCTTGCCATGCTCGCCGGCGGAGGCGTCCCACCACTGCTCGGCGTATGCCTTGGCATCCACTGTGGCCGGCAGGGGCAGGCGGAGCGGGCCCAGGAACAGCCGGGACTCGCTGGAAACGCCGCGCAGCCTGCCGTCGTCCGTCACCGTGAGCTTCAAGTCGGTCAGCATCCGCCGGAAGCGGCCCAGGTAGTCCACCAGCCGCGGGCCGCCGTCGGACTCCACGAGGCTGGTGGTGTCCTGGAAAATCCGACGGTGCCCGGGGAAGCGGATCTCCCGCCGGGCTGTCAGGCTGGAGCGGCCGAACGGATCCTGGTGGGCGTGGTTTTCAATCCGGAAGGGAATGCCCTCCCCGTAATCGGGGAAGAAGGCGTCCTCCCCGGAGGTGAGCTTGAGCAGCGGCCGCAGCCAGGCCTGCCGGCAGCCCACAACGTCAAACACGCCCTCGCCTACCCCGTAATGACCCGAGCCGGGCGCCAGGGAAAAGTACTCCTGCAGCTCAGGCTGCAGCCGGTGGAACTCCTCGCCCAGGGCCTGTTGGTAGATGGGGACGTTCATCGGTGACCTCCTGGACAGTGCCGGCAGCCGCGCTGCGGTGATCTACAATCTACCGGCTGCCTTGAGCCGGATGTACATGTCGGCCAGCTGCGGCGCCAGCTGGCGGTCCGCCGTACGGGTTCTGCGGGGGAGTGCCCCACACCGGCTGGCCGCCCCACGGCGGCTGCTGCAGATTCGGATCCTGGTGCGGCAACCGGTTCCTAACCCCGGGGCGGGACTGTCGGCGTGTTGCCAGGCTCTGGTTCCGGCGTCGGCCGTCCTGGCGTTGGCGCCATGCCGTAGGGGCCGTTCAACAGGACAAAGCCTGTTCAATAAGGGAATATATAACTATGAAGGCACGCATTCTGGTAGTTGACGATGACGAAGCGCTGGCCGAAATGATTGGGATTGTTCTGCGCAATGACGGCTTCGAGCCGGTCTTTTGCGCTGACGGCAGCAAGGCGCTGGATATTTTCCGTTCATCGAAGCCGGACCTCGTGCTGCTTGACCTGATGCTTCCCGGTGTGGACGGCATCGAGGTCTGCCGGCAGATCCGTTCCGAATCGGACGTGCCCATCGTGATGCTCACGGCCAAGTCGGATACATCCGACGTCGTCCGTGGCCTTGAGTCCGGGGCCGACGACTACGTGCCGAAGCCTTTCAAGCCCGCCGAACTGGTGGCCCGCGTACGTGCCCGGCTGCGGCCCGGCGACCAGAAGGCGCCCGAAACGCTGCGGATCGCGGACATCACCATTGACGTCGCCGGACACACCGTGAACCGTGCAGGTGAGCGGATTTCCCTGACGCCCCTGGAGTTCGACCTCCTGGTGGCACTTGCGCGGAAGCCGTGGCAGGTTTTCACCCGGGAGCTGCTGCTGGAGCAGGTCTGGGGCTACCGCCACGCGGCCGACACCCGGCTGGTCAACGTCCACGTCCAGCGTCTGCGGTCCAAGATTGAACGGGACCCGGAAGCGCCCGAAGTTGTGTTAACGGTTCGTGGTGTCGGTTATAAAGCAGGTTCCTGAGCCCTCAGGACCGGACAGCCGCCGCACCCCGGACCCGGCCGCAGCCAAGGGCCCGGAGCACACGGATGCCCTGCCGGCGGAGCTGGCAACGCTGCCGTTCCGGGCGCGGATCTGGCGGCGCCGGGGCATCATTGTGGCGCTCCGGGTGGCACGCCTGGTCCGGTTCGGCCTGACCCGGTTCTTCCCGGCCCTCCGCCTGGCCGGGCGCACCCTGCGCCGGCGCTGGCGCAGGTCCCTGCAGTTCCGGACCGTCCTGACCACACTGCTGCTGGCCGTGACGTCCTTTGGCGCCGTGGGCGCCTACCTGTCCAACCAGATCGCCAACAACCTGTTCCAGGAACGCCTCACCCAGGCCGAATCCGAAACGCGTTACTACGTCAAGCAGGTCCAGGACACGTTCGACGGCGCCCAGGTCACCGACCAGTCCAGCGTGATCACCCTGGTCTACGACACTCTGAACGCGGTGGAGGGGCGCGGCTCCGTGATCCAGCGGCGGTACGTTTTTGAGGCCATGCCGGAGCAGACCAAGCCGCGGAACCGCTGGGTGGAGTCCAGGGCGTCCGACCAGCTGACCGTCAGCGTCATTCCGCCTGAACTCCGCAAGGCGGTCCAGGAGTCAGGCAAGGACCAGTACTGGGCGTCCACCATCATCCCGGTGGGTACCGAGGACCGGCCCGGCATCGCCGTGGGCAATAAGGTGACTTTCAACGGCACCGTGTATGAGCTCTACCTGATTTACGACGTCAACACGGCCCAGCAGACGCTCGACGAAATCCAGGGCGTCCTGCTGGCCGGCGCCGCTGTGCTGGTGCTGATGATCGGCGCCATCGCCTGGTACGTCACGCGCAACGTGGTCAGCCCTGTCAGCCACGCCGCCCTCGTGTCGGAGAAGCTTGCGGCAGGCCAACTGCAGGAGCGGATGGTGGTCAAAGGCGAAGACGAGGTGGCCCGCCTCGGTGCCTCGTTCAACCACATGGCCGCCAGCCTCCAGGAACAGATCACCCAGCTGGCCATGCTGTCCCAGATGCAGCAGCGGTTTGTCTCCGACGTCTCCCACGAGCTCCGTACACCGCTGACCACGGTGCGGATGGCCGCGGAAGTGCTGTACGACGCCCGCCACGACTTCGACCCCATCAACAAGCGCTCTGCGGAACTCCTGTACAACCAGGTGGAGCGGTTCCAGTCCCTGCTGGCGGACCTGCTGGAGATCTCCCGGTTCGACGCCGGCGTGGCCATGCTCGACGCCGAGCCGGAGGACATCCTGCAGGTCATCGCCCACGTCATTGACGGGGCAGCGCCCGTTGCGGCCGAGTACGGCTCGGAGATCATCCTCCGGGCGCCGGCCGGTGGAATTGTGGCCGAAATGGACGCCAGGAGGATCGACAGGATCCTGCGTAACCTCATCCTTAACGCGGTGGAGCACGGCGAAGGCAAGCCGGTCACCGTCACTGTCGCAGCCAACCAGTCAGCGGTGGGAGTGGCGGTCAGGGACCAGGGGATCGGCATGACTCCGGCCGAGGCCGCGCGCGTCTTTGACCGTTTCTGGCGGGCGGATCCTGCCCGGGCCCGCACCACCGGCGGCAGTGGCCTGGGCCTGTCCATCGCCATGGAGGACACCAAGCTCCACAACGGCTGGCTGCAGGCGTGGGGCAACAAGGGCCGCGGCGCCAACTTCCGGCTGACCATTCCCTTGCGCCAGGGCGAGGAGATCGACCGCTCACCCGTTCAGCTGGAGCCGGAGGACATCGTCCTGCCCGGGGCGCCACAGGAGAAGAATGTGCTGGTCCTGGGGCCTGGCCACGCGGGCGCATCAAAGGAGTCGTCATGACGGGACCACAACCACGGGGACGGCTGGGGACTGTCCTGCTGCTCATCCTCGTCCTGGTGTTGGCCTCCTGCGCCCGTATCCCCACCTCCGGTCCGGTGGGAAAGAGCGTGGAAGGCAGCGAGGGAAACGTCAATGCTCCGGTGTTCCTCCCGGCCGCCCCTCAGCCCGGGGCAACTCCGGAAAACATCATCGACTACTTCTATCGTGCCGGGACCGGATACGAAGGTGACTACGCGGTGGCCCGCGAATACCTGACGCAGGCGGCGTCGGTGTCCTGGAAACCTGACCAGCGCGCACTCGTCTACCGGGAGGCGAAGGTGGTGGCCACCGGCGTCGACAACGTCTACAACTACCAGCTGGACGTTTCGTACATCGTCGACGTTGACGGGATTGCCACCCAGATGCCCGCCGGCACCATCGAAAACATCCCTGCCACTCTGACCCAGGTTGACGGGGAATGGCGGATCTCAGCCATCCCGAACGGAACAGCGATCCCGGAGGAGACCTTCAAGGTCATCTACGGCGCGTACCCCATCTACTTCTACGACCCCAGTTTCACCTATGCCGTGCCTGATGTCCGCTGGTTCATCAAGAACAAGACCGTCAAAGCCATGACCAGCGCACTCCTTGCCGGCCCCGCGCCCTACCTTCGGGGCGCGGTGGTGAGCGCCTTCCCCTCCGGCATTAAGCTGGCCCGCGAATCGGTTCCGGTGGTGTCCGGCGCCGCGCAGGTGGACCTCACCGCCAAGGAACTTACTGAAGCCTCGACCGAGGACAGGCTCCGCATGCAGACGCAGCTTTCCCTGACGTTCCGCAGCCAGCCCGACGTCGTCAATGTTGAACTGCATGCGGACCAGGACCTGGTCCGGGTCGAGGACAACGGCTCGGTGCTGCCCCCGGTGCGGGACAAGAACGTGCAGGTCCGCGAGATCGCCGTCAGCGGCAACGAGCTGGTGCGCTACGAGAACAACAGGGTATCCCCCTTGCCGGACATGCAGCCTGTTGCGTCGCTGGGGCCCCGCTACCCGGCCGAATCCCCGGTGTCCCAGACCGTCGCTTTCCTCAATGAAAGCCGGACCACCCTCTACAGCATGGTGCCCGGACAGCCTGCCCGGGCCCTGACAACCCGCAGCACCATCACGCACCCGTCCTTCAGCCCGCAGGACTGGGTGTGGGCCGCCGGGCCGGGAGCTACCGGCGGTACGGAAGTGGTTGCCTACCGGCCTTCCGGGGTGGCCGAGGGCGCCGCCGTACCCACAGTTACCCTCACGCCGGCCTGGCTGGCCGGCAGGACCGTCAAGGAGCTGAGGATTTCCCGGGAGGGTGTCAGGGCGCTGGTGATTTCGGAACAGAACGGGACCACAAAGGTGCAGGTTTCCGGAATCATCCGGAACCCCGACGGCACACCCCGGGAACTGACTGCACCGATCACCCTGGTGGCTTCGGGTGCGCCGGACCAGGGAGTCTGGGTGAACGACACCACCGTTGCAGTGATGAAGTCATCGGCAGGGTCGAGCGTCACGCCGGAACTGCTGTCCCTGACGTCCGGGCAGCCCCAGCAGCTGGCTCCGTGGCCCGGCCTCGTGTGGCTCAGTGCCGGAAACGGGCCGGAGGAAATCTATGGCCAATCGGCGGAGGGGATCTTCCAGCGGCTGGGCAACGGCTGGTCGCCGCAGCTCAAGGGTCCCATCGACCCCTCCTTCCCGGGGTAGCCGGATGTCCACATAGGGCGGCTTGGGGGTTCCGGGCCCGCGGCCGGGAGGCCACCATGGGGTGTGACCGAAGACCAGCCCGCACCCGGTCCTGCCAGAGGCAGGGTAAGCCTGGATCCGGACCTCCAGCCGCCTCCGCTGCGGTCTGCCAAGCATCGCGGCGGGCACAGCCGCCGGTGGCTGCGGGCCGCCGACCAGCTGGGCGCAGCGGCAGCGGAGCTCCTGGCACTTGCCGTTCCCGCGGACTGCGTCTGCTGCGGCGCGGAGGACCTGGCCCTGTGCGTCACCTGCGAACGCCAGGTCCGCCTGCTGACCAGGCACCCGTTCCGGGCGGAGGAGCAGGCCCCGGCCCTGATGGATGTCAACGGCGGCGTCATCCTTCCCGTCGTGGCAGCAGGCGTGTACCGCGAGGAGTTGTCGCAGGCCGTGCTGTCATTCAAAAGCCATGGCCAGCATCAGCTCGTATCAGTCCTTGCGCGCGGGCTGGGGCAGGGCATTGCCGCGGCTGTGGCAGGAGTCGACGGCGCCTGCCTGGTTCCGGTGCCCAGCAGCACCAGCGCCTACATCAAGAGGGGATTCAGTCCGGTTCAGCTCCTGCTGGCAGAGCTGCGGCGAGGTACCGCCATCGCCGGGACACCGGTGGTGGACGTGATCCGGAAGTCCCGACGGCGGGCCGCACTGGAGCAACTGCCCGGAGGCCAAAAGGGACTGGGCCGCGGGGCCCGGGCACGCCGGGTCAGGGGGTCCATGAAGGTCCCAGGACGCCGGCGGGAGCGGGTGGCCGGCCGCCGCTGCATCATCGTTGACGATGTCCTCACCACCGGCGCCACACTGGCGGAGGCAGCCCGCGCGCTCCACCTCAGCGGTGCCGTTGTGGTGGGGGCTGTGGTCCTCGCCGCGACACGCCCGCCCGATTCAGCCGGCAGCGGACCCGCCGGCCCCGGGGCTGGCGGAAAGCTCCCCGTCTTAGAAAAAAATAAACGAAGAAAGGATGAATAACAGGTGGCTATGAACTAACGTCGGTTGTGGGTACCAAGAACAAGTTGTACCTTTCGATGGCGGCTCGGAAAGGGGCTCGACTGTCAAGCAGATCGGCCCTTG
>DASSIA010000085.1:0-8386 GCA_035692345.1 Arthrobacter sp.
CGAGGAAAAGGGCCTCCCGATCGAGACCACCAAGAAGAACCCGTACTCGATCGACCAGAACGTCTGGGGACGCGCCGTCGAGACCGGCTACCTCGAGGACATCTGGAACGCGCCCACCAAGGACATCTACGACTACACCGCAACGCCGGAGTTCCCGCCGGCCCCGGATGAGGTCACCATTTCCTTCGAAGCCGGCGTGCCCGTAGCGATCGACGGCGTCCGGGTCACCCCGCTGCAGGCCATCAAGGAACTGAACCGCCGGGCCGGCGCCCAGGGTGTGGGCCGGATCGACGTCGTCGAGGACCGCCTCGTGGGCATCAAGTCCCGCGAAATCTACGAAGCTCCCGGTGCCATGGCACTGATCACCGCGCACAAGCACCTCGAGGACATCACCATCGAGCGCGAGCAGGCCCGTTTCAAGGCCACGGTTGGCCAGCGCTGGTCCGAACTGGTCTACGACGGCCAGTGGTTCTCACCGCTCAAGCGCTCCCTGGACGCCTTCATCGAAGACACCCAGAAGTACGTTTCCGGTGACATCCGCATGGTCCTTCACGGCGGCCAGGCGATCGTCAACGGACGCCGTTCCGAGACCTCGCTCTACGACTTCGACCTCGCCACGTACGACACCGGCGACACGTTCGACCAGTCCATGGCGCGCGGCTTCATCGAGCTGTGGGGCATGTCCGCCAAGGTTGCCTCCGGCCGCGATATCCGCGTCGCAGGAAAGTAATAGCGGTGGCTGAGCAGAACCCGGTTTCGACAGGCTCAACCACCGGTTCGACGAACACCGGCGCACTGTGGGGCGGCCGGTTCGCCGGCGGTCCCGCAGATGCCCTCGCGGCCCTGAGCAAGTCCACGCACTTTGACTGGCGGCTGGCGCGCTACGACATTGCCGGCTCCAAAGCGCACGCCCGCGTGCTGCACAAGGCCGGGCTGCTGGACGACGCAGAGCTCGAAGGCATGCTGGATGCCCTGGGCCGGCTGGATGACGACGTCGCCTCCGGCGCGTACCTTCCGGCCGATTCCGATGAGGACGTGCACGGCTCGCTGGAACGCGGCCTGATTGAGCGTGCCGGCACCCAGCTGGGCGGCAAGCTCCGCGCCGGCCGGTCCCGCAATGACCAGGTGGCCACGCTGGGGCGCATGTTCCTACGTGACCACGCCCGGATCATTGCGCGCGGCGTGCTGGCGACCATCGAGGCGCTGGTAGGTCAGGCGAAGGCGCACCAGGGTGTGGCCATGCCCGGCCGCACGCACCTGCAGCATGCCCAGCCCATCCTGCTCAGCCACCACCTGCTGGCCCATGCCTGGGCGCTGCTGCGCGATGTGCAGCGGCTCCAGGACTGGGACAAACGTGCAGGGGTTTCGCCGTACGGCTCCGGTGCCCTCGCGGGCTCCTCGCTGGGGCTTGACCCGGAGGCCGTCGCTGCGGACCTGGGCTTTTTCTCGGCCACCCACAACTCGATTGACGGCACCGCATCGCGCGATGTCTTCGCCGAGTTTGCGTGGGTTACGGCCATGATCGGCGTGGACCTGTCCCGCGTTTCGGAGGAAGTTATCCTGTGGGCCACGAAGGAATTCTCCTTTGTGACCCTGCATGATTCCTACTCCACCGGTTCCTCGATCATGCCGCAGAAGAAAAACCCGGACGTGGCGGAACTGGCCCGCGGCAAGGCAGGGCGCCTGATCGGCAACCTGACCGGGCTGCTGGCCACGCTCAAGGGCCTGCCGCTCGCGTACAACCGCGACCTGCAGGAGGACAAAGAGCCGGTCTTCGACGCTGCCGACACCCTGGAGCTGCTGCTTCCGGCTGTTTCGGGCATGATCGCGACGCTGAAGTTCAACACGGAGCGGATGGAGTCCCTGGCACCCCAGGGCTTCGCGCTGGCAACGGACATCGCCGAATGGCTGGTCCGCCAGGGCGTTCCGTTCCGCGAGGCACACGAGCTTTCCGGAGCGGCCGTGAAGCAGGCCGAAAGCCGCGACGTGGAGCTGTGGGACCTGACGGATGAGGAGTACGCCGCCATCTCGGAGCACCTGACTCCGGAGGTCCGCTCGGTCCTGTCCACCGAAGGTTCGCTCAACAGCCGCAACTCCCAGGGCGGCACGGCACCCGCCGCCGTCGAACGCCAGCTGCTTGCCCTCGAAGCAGAGCTTGCAGGCGTGCAGGAGTACGCGTCCTAACCCCCCCAACGCTCTCTCACATAAAGCAGGTTTTCCCCCAACTCTCTCACTTTTCTGTGAGAGAGCGTTGGCGATTTTCCTGCGATAAGTGAGAGAGCGTTCGGCTTTAAGGTCCGTCCGGAGGTGACAGGCCTATCCTGCTTCGCGGGCCAGCAGGCTTTCCTTGATGGCCAGGCCCCAGCGGAAACCGCCCAGGGAACCGTCGGTGCGGATGACGCGGTGGCACGGCACAAACAGGGCCGCGGCGTTGAAGGCACAGGCGCTGGCCGCGGCCCGGACCGCTTTCGGGTTTCCGGACAGCTCGGCGTACTCGGTGTAGGTCACCGGAGACCCGGGCTGCACGGTCCTGAGCACATCCCAGGCATGGGACCGGAAGGGCCCCGACTTCTGCCGCACGGGTACGGCCATGGCGGGCGCGGGGTCGCCGGCATAAAACGCTTCAACGGCCCGGGAGATACTGCCCAGGTCGGTGACCGCTTCGACGCCGCCCGGTCGTAGCTCGGGGTGGATCTGGCCTGTCAGCTCACCCGGCTCGGCGGTCCAGCCCGACGCGAGGACCACGCCGTCCTGGGCAAGGATGGTGAAGGGACCGTCCGGGGTGGACATCACTAACAGCTGGGCATTCATCGCATCGCTTTCTCTGGAAGTTTTTGCACGCGTACAGAGGACTTAGCGGCCGCCGCGCGCCACAGGTGCATGGTGGCGTAGGACCGCCACGGGCTGACCCCGCGGAAATCTTCGCTGGGCGCCAGGCCAGGTGACCCGGCGTCGCGGTCGTCCGGGCTCGTGCGGGCTGGGGCGAGGGCCCGGATGCCGTTTCGCACCGCGGCGTCGTTGGCCAGGAACACGTCCGGAGCGCCGAGCACACGCATCGCCACGTAGCCGACGGTCCACGGGCCCACCCCGGGAAGCGGGAGCAGCTTGGCACCGAGTCCGGGCAGATCGTCCCCGTAGCCGAAATCCAGCCCGCCCCCGGCCATGGCGGCGGCGACGGAACGAATGGCGTCAATCCGGCGTTGCGGACCGCGCAGCAGCGAGTAGCCCACACTGGCGATTTCAGCCGCGCTGGGAAACAGCCGGTCAAGCCCCTCGCCAGGGACCAGGCTGGGACTGCCGGCGGGGGCCAGTTGCGTCAGCGCCGTCCGGGCCGCCGCCACCGTGATTTGCTGTCCGATCATCGCCCGGATGAGCAGCTCCTGCGGGTCCAGCGCGCCCGGCATCCTGATGCCCGGGGCAGCGGCGACGCAGGTGGCCAGGCGGGGATCCTGGGCCAGTGCGCTGTCGATGGCCACAGGATCGGCGTCAAGGTCGAAGAGCCGGCGCACCCTGCTCAGCAGGGCCGGCAGGTCCCGCAGGTCCACCGCGCCGATGGTGAGCGTCAACGGCCGTCCTTGGGCGCCGTCGTCGTAGTTCACGCTGAAGCGGGCATCGGCGTGGGGGAGCCGCACCGTACGGGCGTACGACGTCGGCGTCCCCGCCTCGATCCCGGGGATCGCCCGGACAGCGAGGAAGGAAAAGATGCCGGGATCGAACGGTTCGCGGTACGGCAGGCTTAGCGTCAGCGATGTCGCGGCGGAAGGGGCCGGGTGGTGCCTGGTGGTTGCGCGCAGGGCCGTGGGCGTCATGGCGAAAACCTCCACCATGGTGTCGTTGAACTGGCGGACGCTGCTGAAGCCGGACGCGAAGGCGATGTCCGCGAGTTTCATCGCCGTGGAGACCAGCAGGGTGCGGGCGGTCTGGGCGCGGCTGGCCCGGGCCAGGGAGAGAGGACCAGCCCCAAGCTCGTGGCTGAGGATCCGGTTCAGCTGGCGGGAGGAATATCCCAGCCGGGCGGCCAGGCCCTCCACTCCATCCCGGTTGATCACGCCGTCGTTGATCAGACGCATGGCGCGGCCTGCCAGGTCCTGCCGGACGTTCCACGCGGGAGTGCCGGGCACTGCCTCGGGGAGGCAGCGCTTGCAGGCCCGGTAACCGGCGTCGTGTGCGGCCGCGGACGTTTCGTAGAAGGTGACGTTGGCGGCCTTAGGGGTCCTGGCCGGGCAGGACGGGCGGCAGTAGATGCCGGTGGTCCGGACAGCGGTGTAGAACTGCCCGTCGAACCGGGTGTCCCGCGCGTCAATCGCGCGGTAGCGCTGCCAGAAGTCCATGCCCTCCATCCTGCCAGTACCGGACGGTGCCTGCTAGCGGAAAACGGACATGGCCGTGAGTGTTGGGTAGAGTCGGACCATGACCGTCAGCGTGGCGCACGCCGACCCGGAGCAGGTCCGCGATCTGCTGTCAGGCGATGCCCGGAGGATAGCTCCGCAACTGCTGGGATCCGTTCTGACCCACCACAGCCACGAAGGAACGGTCTCGGTGCGGATCACCGAACTGGAGGCCTACATGGGTCCCGGCGACTCCCTGCACCCGGATCCTGGTTCCCACACATTCCGTGGCCCCACCGCCCGCAACGCGCCCATGTTCGGCCCGGCCGGCCACCTCTACGTTTATTTCACGTACGGCATGCACTATTGCGCAAACATTGTCTGCGGCCCGGCGGGTTCGGCATCTGCCGTCCTGCTGCGGGCGGGCGAGGTGGTGGAGGGGCGGCACCTGGCGATGGTGAGGCGTCCGACGTCGAAATCGGCACCTGACCTGGCGAGCGGTCCGGCCCGGTTGGCCACCACCTTGGCGCTCACCACGGCGGACAGCGGACGGGATGTCCTGGCCGAGCCTTTCGAATTGCGGTTGCCGGTGGTTCCCGCGGCGGAATTCGCGTCCGGGCCGCGGGTAGGTGTCTCCGGCGACGGCGGTTCGGCCTCCTATCCGTGGCGCTTCTGGCTGCCGGGCGATCCCACCGTGTCCCGCTACAAGGCGGCGAAGGTGCGCCGGGCGTAATCCGCCGCGCCCGTGTGGTCGCCGGCCAGGGCGAACGGCTCCAACCGCCGCTGGAGTTGCCGCTGTACCGCGGGCCATTCGTGCCCCAGGATCGAGAACACAGCGCAATCCGCCCTAGTGCCGTCCGGCGCGCTGCGGTGGCTGCGCAGCACGCCCTCGAACGTTGCGCCCAGCCGTTCGATTGCTGCAGCGCTGCGCACATTCCGTGCGTCGCAGCGGAACGCAACCCGTTGCACCTGGAGGACTTCGAACGCGAAGGAGAGCAGGACGTACTTGCTGGCGGGATTTACGTGGGTGCCCCAGAACTGCCGTCCAAAGAACGTGCCGCCCACTTCCACGCGTTGCTGGGAGGGCTCAAAGCCGTTCAGGGCGGTGGTGCCGAGCAGGGCCCCCGTCCGTTCGTCCGTCACGGCGAAGGCCAGCGCGCCGAGGTCTTCAACCCTGGCGGCAAACAGTCCTGAAAGCTCGTGCGCCGTTGCCGGCAGGGGCGCCGCCATTCCTGCCCACATCGAGGCGTCCACGAAGTCAAACAACCCTTCGGCGTGGTGCGGTGCCAACGGAATGAGGGAAAGCCCGTATCCGGTCAGGACGCTCTCGTGGTGCATTGCAGCATTGAATCACCCCCGGGGCGGCGCAGCGACGGATGTATGCGGCCCGGAGGTGAACATTGGGTGACTTCGGCGGCGCGGGGCCGGCGGGCGCGTTAACCGAAATGGTTGTAGAATGGACGGTCTGTCTTTTGCGATAGGGGAACGTTTAATGCTCGACGCCGAATTGGCCCACGAACGGAACTATGTTGCCGGCCTGTATGCACGGCTGGAAGAGCTCCGCACGGAAAAGCGCCAGCAGTTGGCGCAGGTCCGCCGGGCCGGTGCCGTGGGCACCATGCAGAATGTTTCCGAGCGCGACGCCTTCGCCGCGCTCTACGAGGACCGCCTCGCCCAGCTCGACGCCGTTGATGACCGCCTGGTCTTCGGCCGCCTCGACCTGGATTCAGGTGAGGCCCAGTACATCGGGCGCATCGGCCTGACGACCGATGACCTCCAGCGGCTCATGGTGGACTGGCGCGCGCCCGAAGCCGGCCACTTCTACCAGGCAACGGCGTTTGACCGGCAGGGTGTCCGCCGCCGCCGCCACCTGATTCTGCAGGGCCGGGAAGTCAAAGCCATCGAGGATGACGTCCTGGATGCGGACATGCTGGCGGACAACGCATCGCTGCAGGGCGAAGGCGCATTGCTGGCGGCTCTGGACTCCAAGCGCACCGGCCGGATGTCCGACATCGTCGGGACCATCCAGTCTGAGCAGGACCGCATCATCCGGTCGTCCATTTCCGGCGCCCTCGTGGTGCAGGGCGGCCCCGGTACCGGCAAGACAGCAGTTGCGCTTCACCGGGCCGCGTACCTGCTTTACACGCACCGGGAACGGCTGAAAACCGCAGGCGTGCTGCTGGTGGGCCCGTCATCGTCGTTCATGAAGTACATCGAACGTGTCCTTCCCTCGCTCGGTGAGACCGGCGTGGTCATGGCCAGCGTGGGTCGCCTGATGCCCGGGATTCAGGCGGTTGCTGAACCTGAGGCGGAGGTCGCGGCCATCAAGGGGCGGCTGGACATGGTGAAAGTTGTGGCCAACGCGGTTGCGAACCGGCAGCGGATCCCAGCCGAAGACCGCATCCTGGACGTCGACGGCCGCAAGCTGGTGCTGACGCCACGGCAGGTCAGCCGTGCGCGCGAACGTGCGCGGTCCACCGGCAAACCGCACAACGAAGCACGCCTGACGTTTATCAAAATTCTGCTCCGCGAGCTGACCGAGCAGATGACCGACCTCGTCGAGGCAGGGAGCATCGGCAACAACGCGGACCGCTCGTATCTGGCCGAAGATGTCCGCACGGCCCGCGACGTCCGGATCGTCCTGAATCTGTGCTGGATGCCGATGACTCCGGAGAAGCTGATCACCGAGCTTCTGAGCAAGCCCGCTGTACTGGCAGCCTGCACGCCGCACCTCACCCTCAGAGAGCAGTCGCTGCTGCTGCGCCCGGCAGATGCTCCGTGGACCGAGGCGGATGTCCCGCTGCTGGATGAAGCCGCTGAGCTCCTTGGCGAACTTGACCCGGCAGCCGGCCGTGGACTTGCCCAGCAGGAGCACGACCGCGCCCGGGATCTTGCCAACGCCAAGCAGACGCTGGTGAACATGGAGCACATGGGTGTCGATGTCCTCGTTACCGCGGAGGAACTCGCCGATCAGAACCAGGAGCGTGAGAACCGCCTGACGGCCGCCGAGCGCGCCACCAGCGACCGCACGTGGGCCTTCGGCCACATTGTGGTGGATGAGGCGCAGGAGCTTTCGCCGATGCAGTGGCGGCTGCTGGTCCGCCGCTGCCCGCTGAAATCCTTCACCATCGTCGGTGATATCGCCCAGACCAGTTCCGTTGCCGGCGCCAACTCCTGGCAGGGGGCCTTGGCGCCCATGTTCGGTGACCGGTGGCAGCTGGAGGAGCTGACGGTCAATTACCGGACGCCCTCCCAGATTGCCGAGGCCGCCGCCCGCATGGCCAACGCTGCCGGACTGGTGGTTTCCGTGCCGAAGGCTGTCCGCGAGGGGCGTTGGGCGCCCATCATTGACAAGGTTGACCCCGGACAGGTGGTGAGCCGCCTGGTGGAGGTGCTCCCCGAGGAACTGGCAGCGCTCGACGGCGGACTCCTTGCCGTGATTGCCGACGGTGACCTGCTGCCGGCTGCTACGTCAGCCCTTCGCGCCGTGTATGGCCGGCGCATCGGCAACGGCGCAGGCAGTTACGAACAGGACATCGTGGTCATCAGCCCCCGCGAGGCCAAGGGCCTGGAGTTCGACGGCGTTGTGGTCCTTGAACCGTCCGTTATGCTCAACCACGAGCACGGCCGGGTGGGGGATCTGTACGTCGCGATGACCCGGCCCACCCAACGGCTGCGGCTGATCGCCGCGGACGGTATTCCGGCGGGCATAGAACGCTGAGCTGACCCGCATTACCCTTTGACGCCCGGCGCCGTTCATTTCGGCGCCGGGCGTCGCCGATCCTGCTAACTTAGAAGTCGTGTCAGAACTCAACGATCTCGAATCCCAGCAGAACGACCCCACCTTCGCCAATGTCTGGCAGGAGCTGAAGTGGCGCGGCCTGGTCCACGTTTCCACCGATGAAGAGGAACTGGAAAAGCTCCTCGCCGGTGATCCCATCACGTATTACTGCGGATTCGACCCCACCGCGCCGAGCCTGCACCTGGGCAACCTCGTCCAGCTCCTGGTGATGCGCCGTCTGCAGCTCGCGGGGCACAGGCCGCTGGGGCTGGTGGGC
>DASSIA010000086.1:0-5592 GCA_035692345.1 Arthrobacter sp.
GCACCCCTCTGCCGGTGCGAACCTGGGAGTATCCACTTGACTTCTGTCAACGCCTGCGGGTTTTGACAATATGTGCCCCAATGGGTGCCGGATGTGGCGGTACGTCGGGGGCAGGAGTGTTGCCACATATGGAAAACGAACCAGTACCAGCCGTTAATGATGAAGCAGTGGCTGCGGAAGCGCCGAAGAAGGTCACCAGGACCCGGCGAAAGGCAGCTCCCAAGGCCGCAGACGCCGCGCCAGTGGCCGAGTCTGCCGGCACTGTGCCGGCAGACCCGGCGCCACAGGCCGCCGCCACGCTCCCGGCCGTTGGAGACGCCGCGCCCGAAGCCAAGGCCCCGGTCCGCCGGACGCGGGCGCGCAAGAAGGTGGACGCCGCCGAACCGCTGCCCACCTTCGCAGCCGACGCCGTGGAAGCACCCGCTGACGCAGTAGTTGCCGACACCGCCGTGGCCACCGCCGCCGTCGAGTCCGCTGTCGCGGCTGAGGCCGCAGCCCCTGAGGCCGCAGCGGAGACCAAGCCCGTGCGCCGCCGCCGCGTTGCCACGCGTAAAACCTCAGCTCCCGACGTTACCCCGGCTGCGGAGCAGGCAGCTGTCGAGGAAAAGGCAGCCACGGAAGCTGCGTCATCGCCCGCCCCGGAAACCCAGGATGTGGCTGCTGCGGAGACCACAGCACCCGCCGCGGCCACGGTCGAAGCCGCTCAGCCGGCTGAAGTACCGGCTGCTGCCGAGCCCGCCAGCCCGTTCAGTTCATTGTTCCTTGAGCCGGTGTCCACCAAGGCGGTCCTGTTCCAGGCCCCTGACCTCAGCACTGTGGTCCGCCCCGCACCGGCCGCAGCCGTGGAAGAACCGGAAACGGACGACGCCGAAGACGGCGACGAGGACGACGCCAACGGCCGCCGCCGGCGCCGCAGCCGTGGCCGCCGCGGGCGCAGCCGCACCGGTGACAGTGATGCTGAAGCCGACGCCGAAGGCGAAGACGGCGCAGCCGAAGAAACAGATGAGGAATCCGCCGGACAGCCCGATGAAGGCGTAACGTCCCGTCGTCGTCGCCGCCGCCGTCGTGGCGACCAGGACCTGGAGCTGACCGGTGGGGAGGGCGATGACCCGCCCAACACGGTGACCCGCGTCCGCGCGCCGCGCGCCGCAACCGAAGCGCCCGTCAACAACCGCGTCACGTCCGTCAAGGGTTCCACCCGCCTCGAAGCCAAGAAGCAGCGCCGCCGCGAATCCCGCGACACCGGCCGCCGCCGCACTGTCATCACCGAAGCGGAGTTCCTGGCCCGCCGTGAATCAGTTGACCGGCAGATGATCGTCCGCCAGCGCGACGACAGAATCCAGATCGGCGTCCTCGAGGACGGCGTCCTGGCCGAACACTTCGTTTCCAAGACCCAGCAGGACTCGCTGATCGGCAACGTCTACCTCGGCAAGGTGCAGAACGTCCTGCCCTCCATGGAAGCGGCGTTTGTTGACATCGGACGCGGCCGCAACGCCGTCCTGTACGCCGGTGAAGTGAACTGGGAAGCCGTCAACCTCGAAGGCAAGCAGCGCCGGATCGAAAACGCGCTCAAGTCCGGCGACACCGTCCTGGTCCAGGTCACCAAGGATCCCGTGGGCCACAAGGGCGCCCGCCTGACCAGCCAGATCTCCCTGCCCGGCCGCTACCTCGTCTACGTGCCCGGCGGTTCCATGACCGGGATCTCGCGCAAACTGCCCGACGTCGAACGCAACCGCCTCAAGCGCATCCTCAAGGACCGCCTGCCCGAGCACGCCGGCGTGATTGTCCGCACCGCCGCCGAAGGCGCGTCGGAAGAGGAGCTCACGCACGACATCAACCGGCTGCGCGCGCAGTGGGAGGGCATCGAAAGCCAGTCCACATCCACCAAGATCCTTGCGCCCGAGCTGCTCTACGGCGAACCTGACCTCACCATCAAGGTGGTCCGTGACGTCTTCAACGAGGACTTCTCCAAGCTGATCGTCTCCGGCGAAGAGGCCTGGGACACCATCGAGGCCTACGTCACCTACGTTGCCCCGGACCTGGTGGGCCGCCTGGAAAAGTGGACCAAGGACCAGGACATCTTCGCTGCGTGGCGGATCGACGAGCAGATCCACAAGGCCCTGGAGCGCAAGGTCTTCCTGCCGTCCGGCGGCTCGCTGGTCATTGACCGCACCGAAGCCATGACCGTCGTGGACGTCAACACCGGCAAGTTCACCGGCAGCGGCGGAAACCTCGAGGAAACCGTCACCAAGAACAACCTGGAAGCAGCTGAGGAAGTGGTCCGGCAGCTGCGGCTGCGCGACATCGGCGGCATCATCGTCATCGACTTCATCGACATGGTCCTCGAATCCAACCGGGACCTGGTCCTGCGCCGCATGGTGGAGTGCCTGGGCCGCGACCGTACGAAGCACCAGGTCGCCGAAGTGACCTCGCTGGGCCTCGTGCAGATGACGCGCAAGCGCATGGGCACCGGGCTGCTGGAAGTCTTCGGGGAACAGTGCGAAACCTGTGCAGGCCGCGGCATCGTCACCCACGACGATCCGGTGGAGCACCGCCGCGCCAACACCGTCGCCGCCGAGCACCACGTGCAGCGTGCGGACAGCCGGCAGGATACCCGCGGCAACGATCAGCGCCCGGACCACCAGCGCAGCGATAGCCAGCGGCCGGAAAGCCAGCGCGTGGACAGCCAGGCGGGTGGCCGCACTGACCGGAAGCGCCGCCGGGGCCGTGGTGGCCAGGCGCTGGACGTTGCACCGGCAGCGCCGGTACAGATCCACACGGTCCACCCGGACCCCACGGATGCTGAGCGCCACGCGAAGGCGGAGGCCACGCGGGCAGCCCTTGCGAACATCGCGGCAGCTGCCCATGCTGCGCACCTGCACGACGACGAAGTGGCTCAGGCGTCGGCCGCCGCGGGCCAGTCGCCCGCCGCACCGGTGCCGGCACCGGCACAGCGGTCAGAGACTGACGCCAACGGCCGCCCGGCCGCCGTGCTGACGTTTGGCGGCGAGCAGGTGGTGCTGCCGTTCGTGGAGCACCACGAGGACCAGCCGCAGAGCCCGGCCCTGACCCTTGACCGCCTCGCGGAGGCCTTCGCCCACCTGGGTGAGCCGGCTCCCGCAGCGGAAAGCACGCCGGCCGTAAGCCAGCGGGCAGAACCTGTCCGCCAGCAGCCTGCTGCAGTGGAGAAGGATTACTCCGACCACACCGAGCAGACCCGGGCCCGCCGTCCGCGGCGGAACCGGAGTGCCAGCCGTGCCCAGGGCGCAGCCAACGCCACGTCCGTGGAGCATCACGAAGCCGGTCCGGTGGCTTCAGCCGCGCAAACCCACGCCGCCAAGGCCCCGGAGCCGGCCAAGGCCGCTGCTGACAAGCCGGTGGACACCAATGCACCCATCATCCTGGGCGTAGGGGTGCCGGCCTCGGAGCTCTGAGCCGCAGCAGGGCAAGCCAGTACAACGGCGCCCGGACGTGCCTGTGGATCACAGGCTGCGTCCGGGCGTCCGGCGTTAAGGCTTGAGGAACGCTAGGCTTGGTGACTGACACGGGGTGCCGCGCAGAGAGCCGGCTGAGATCCAGACCCGTTGAACCTGTCCGGCTAGCACCGGCGAAGGGATGTCTCCTTGGCTTCGACTTCTGTCCTTCCACCAGCAACGCCTGTTTCTGTCCGGCCCGTACCCGGCCGGTCTGCCTCCGCACAGGTGCTGCGTGACGTTCCGCGGGTACTGTCCATTGCGGGATCGGACCCGTCAGGTGGCGCGGGCGTGCAGGCCGACCTCAAGAGCATCGCGGCCCTTGGCGGCTACGGGATGGCGGCCATTACCGCGCTGACGGTCCAGAACACTCAGGGCGTCCGGGCGGTCCACGTCCCGCCCGCTTCCTTCCTGGGCCTGCAGCTCGATGCCATCAGCGATGACATCTCCATCGACGCCGTTAAGATCGGCATGCTGGGCGACGCGGAGGTAATTGGGGTGGTCCGCGACTGGCTCGAGAAGGTGCAGCCCGCCGTCGTCGTCCTTGATCCGGTGATGGTGGCCACAAGCGGCGACCGGCTGCTGCAGGAGTCGGCAGAGGCAGCCCTGCGGGGTCTGCTTCCGCTCGCGGACCTGATCACGCCCAACCTGGCCGAACTGGCCATCCTGGTGGGGGAGCCGCAGGCACGGGAGTGGACGGATGCTCTGGCGCAAGGACAGCGGTTGTCCGCCGCCACCGGCGCCACCGTCCTGGTCAAGGGCGGCCATCTGGACGGCGGCGCGTGCCCGGATGCCCTGGTCAACGCCGGTGGGCTGCTCTCCCGGGAAATAGTGGAAGTGGCCGGGGACAGGATCCCCACCCGGAACAGCCACGGCACCGGTTGCTCGCTGTCCTCAGCCATGGCCACGGCGCAGGCCAGGCTGGGGGACTGGGAGGCCTCACTGCGGACGGTGAAGCCGTGGCTGGTCGGCGCGCTGCAGGCCTCCGATCAGCTGGAGGTGGGCGGCGGCAACGGCCCTATCCACCACTTCCACCACATGCAGCAGGTTCCGGCGGGCGGGGAATTCGCGCAGGTGCTGCGCCGTGCCTCGGAACCGGATCTTGAGGCCATCTACGCACTGGACTTCATCCGCGAGCTGGCGGCAGGGACGCTGGCTGAGGGGAAGTTCGCCTATTACCTTGCCCAGGACGCTATCTACCTCAACGGCTATTCGCGGGTACTGGCCAGGGCCAGCGCGCTGGCGCCCACGGAAGCTGCCCAGCTGTTCTGGGCAAGGTCGGCCCAGCAGTGCCTTGAAGTCGAATCCGAACTGCACCGAACGTGGCTGAGTACCCGCACCGTGGAATCCGTCCTTGGCCCTGTCACCAAGTCCTATGTGGACCACCTGCTGGCGGCCTCGGCGTCCGGCAGCTACGCGGTCCTCGTGGCTGCCGTACTGCCGTGCTTCTGGTTGTATGCCGAGGTGGGACAGACCCTCCACGCCGGGTTCCTGGCCGCCGGTGCACCGGCAGCGCATCCCTATGCAGACTGGCTGCGGACCTATGCCGACGAGGACTTCGCGCAGGCCACGCGCGACGCCATTGCCCTGGTTGACGACGCAGGACGGAACGCATCCGCCCCTGAACGTGCGGCGATGCTGGAGGCGTTCAGGCAGTCATGCCGGTTCGAAGTGGAATTCTTCGACGCGCCGCGGGTCCACGCCTGACGGCCTGCGGCCCGCACAGCCTGTACGATAGTCAGGCACGGTTCTGGATTGTCAGTGCTTTCCCTCTTGTGGGGCCTATCACAGACAACCGGCCGTATCCAGCCTCATTTGCGGCCGAAGGCAAAATTAGCGTATTCTAGATCTTCGGTGCTTACGCCAACACTTGGGTTACGACCCCACGGCGTTGAGGCACAGCGAGAACCCGGCCAAATTTTGGAATCAGGTTCCGCACGCAAATTTAGTAATAAACGTCGAGAGAAGTGAGTTCCCAAGTGGTGTACGCGATTGTCCGCGCAGGCGGCCGCCAAGAGAAGGTTTCCGTTGGAGACTTCGTTACCCTGAACCGCGTCCCCGGTGGAGCCGGCAGCACTTTTGAGTTGCCCGCACTGCTCCTGGTAGATGGTGACAAAGT
>DASSIA010000087.1:0-4718 GCA_035692345.1 Arthrobacter sp.
CGCCCAGGACGCCGAACCGGCACCGCTTCCGCCGCTGCACCAGGCAGCCTTCGACGCCATCGAAGCTGAAGACTACGCGGCAGCGGCCGTGGCCTACCGCCAGGCACTGCTGCAGATGCCCGCCGATGCCGAGGCCAAGGCCGGCCTGGCTCAGGTGGAGCTGATGGCACGGCTTCAGCCGCTCTCCGCCGAGGACACGGCAGCGCTCCGCGCCCGCGGCGCGGATGAACCTGACAACCTGGACGCCCAGCTGGGCGTGGCGGACCTGGACGTGGCCGGCGGCCACGTGGAGGACGCCCTGAACCGGGTGGTCAGCTTCATCGGCCGGAACTTCGGCCCGGAGCGCGAGACCGCCCGGGTACGGCTGCTGGAACTTTTTGACGTGGTGGGCACCTCCGATCCCCGGGTTGCGAAGGCACGCCAGGGACTCGCCCGGGTGCTGTTCTAGTGGCTGCCCTTTTCCAGCCGCTGAAGCTCCGTTCGCTGGAACTGACGCACCGCGGCTGGGTGTCACCGATGTGCCAGTACAGCTGCGGGCCCGACGGCGCTCCGGGGGTTCCGAACGACTGGCACCTGATGCATCTGGGTTCCTTCGCCGCGGGCGGCGCCGCGTTGATCCTCACCGAGGCCGCCGCCGTGAACGCGGCGGGCCGGATCAGCCCGCTCGACGCCGGGCTGTACAACGACGAACAGGCCGGGGCCTGGCAGCGGATCACGTCCTTTGTGCACCGGCATGGTGCAGCGGAAGCAAAGATCGGCGTCCAGTTGGCGCACGCCGGCCGGAAAGCGTCCACCTACTGGCCGTTCGCCGGGCAGCGGGGGAGCGTCCCGGAGGCCGACGGCGGCTGGGGCACCGTGGGACCGTCGCCGCTGGCTTTTGACGGCTATGCCGGGCCCGCCATGATGACCGAAGAACAGATCCAGGATGTCATCGGCGACTTCGCTGCGGCCGCCGTGCGTGCCGTTGAGGCCGGCTTCGACACCGTGGAAATCCATGGCGCGCATGGCTACCTCCTGCACCAGTTCCAAAGCCCGCTGATCAACACCCGGACTGACGCGTGGGGCGGGGACGAAGCCGGCCGCAACCGGCTGATGCTCGCGGTGGTTGATGCCGTCCGCAATGTCATCCCGGACGCCATGCCCCTGCTGCTTCGGATTTCGGCCACCGACTGGGCGCCGGGCGGCGTGGATGTCCAGGCATCGGTCCGCCTGGCGGCCTTGGCGGCGGAGCACGGCGTGGACCTGATCGACGTCTCCAGCGGAGGAGCAGTGGCCCACCAGGACATCAAACCCGGCCCGGGCTACCAGACGGATTTCTCCGCGCGCATCCGCCGCGAAGCCGGGGTCCGCACGGGCACAGTGGGCCTGCTGACCTCCGCTGGCCAGGCCGAACATGCCGTGGCCACGGGGCAGGCCGACGGTGTGTTTATTGCCAGGGCCGCGCTCCGGGACCCGCACTGGTGGCTCCGCGCGGCATTCGAACTGGGGCACAACCTGCCCTGGGTGCCGCAGTACGAACGTGCCGTGCCGCGGCATTCGTTCTGAGCTGCTGCCGGTCCGCTGCCGATCGGCGGAGGCTTCGGAGTCCCCGGGCCGCGGAGGGACCCGCCGGACGAAGCCGGAGGGCTACGCTGGCTCTATGACTGCAGCCCATCCTGATCCCCCTGCCGATCCGGCTGTGCACGCCGGCAGTGTTCCGGCCCTGTCCATCCGCGGTTTGGCCAAGCGTTTCGGCGAAAAAATCGCGGTTGACGGCATCAGCCTGGACGTTCCGGCGGGTTCGTTCTTCGGCATCGTAGGGCCCAACGGCGCGGGCAAGACCACCACCTTGTCCATGGCCACCGGACTGCTCCGGCCGGACTTCGGTACCGCCGTTGTTCACGGGGTGGACGTGTGGACACGGCCACTGGAGGCCAAGAAGCTGATGGGCATCCTGCCGGACGGCGTCCGGCTCTTTGACCGCCTGACCGGCGAGCAGCTGGTGACCTACGCCGGACTCCTGCGGGGCATGGACAGGGGAGTGGTGGCGGCACGCGTCGGTGAACTGCTGTCGGCTCTTGACCTGGCCCAGGACGCGGGCAAGCTGGTGGTGGACTACTCCGCCGGCATGACCAAGAAGATTGCCCTGGCCTCGGCCCTGATCCATGCACCGAGGCTGTTGGTGCTGGACGAACCCTTCGAATCCGTGGACCCGGTTTCGGCCTCGAACATCCGGGCCATCCTGGACCGCTATGTCAGCTCCGGCGGTACCGTTATCGTCTCCAGCCACGTCATGGACCTGGTCCAGCGCATGTGCGACCACGTCGCGGTGGTGGCTGCCGGCCGGTTGCTGGCTGCGGGCACGGTGGATGAGGTCCGGGGCGGCCAGTCCCTGGAAGACAGGTTTGTCCAGATGGTGGGTGGCCGCAGCCACACGGAGGGGCTGGAATGGTTGCGCACCTCCTGAGGCTGAAGCTGACCTTGCTCCGCAACGGCCTCCGCCGCAGCCCCATGCAGCTCGTGGGCCTGGCCATCGGCGGGTTCTACGCGCTGGGAACCGTGGGTGCGCTGGTGGTGGCCCTGGTCCTGCTGCGCAGCGCCGACCCGGAACTGGCCCACACGGCTGTGGTGCTGGGCGGTTCAGCGGCCCTCCTGGGCTGGGCCATCATCCCCGTCGCCGTCTCCGCCACGGACATGACCCTGGATCCTGCACGTTTCACCACCTTCGCGGTCCCCATGCGCCAGCTGCTCACCGGCCTGGCACTTGGCGGGCTGATCGGCATTCCCGGACTGGCCACCCTGCTGGTGTCGCTCGCTACCGTATGGACGTTCTCCGGCGGCCCCTTCGCCGCCGTTGCCGCACTGGTGGGTGCCGCCGTCGGCGTCCTGACCTGCATTGTCCTCTCCAGGGTGGTCACCACGGGAACCGCCAGCCTTGCGTCGTCGCGCCGCTTCAAGGACGTCAGCGCCATTGCGTTCATGATTCCGCTGGTCCTGATGGGCCCCATCGTGGCCGGCGTCGGCAGGGGCGTTGCAGCCTCAGCGGGCTTCCTGCCCGGGTTGGCTGGCACCCTTTCCTGGACGCCCCTGGGCGCGGCGTGGTCCCTCGGCGGCGACGTCGCCGCCGGCCGCCCGGCGGTGGCAGCGGCCAAATTCCTCATCGCGGTGGCCACGCTCGCTGTCCTGGCATGGTGCTGGAAGCTTCTCCTGGAACGTGCCCTGGTCACTCCGCCGTACGCCGGAAGCGGCAGCCGCAAGGGCGGGAAGATGGGCTTTTTTGGCCTGCTGCCGGCCACCCCGGCCGGTGCCGTGACCGCACGGTCGCTCACCTACTGGCTCCGTGATCCCCGCTACGCCGGTTCGCTGGTGGTGGTCCCGCTGCTGCCCATCCTGCTGGTGTTCCAGGGCAGCCAGTCCGGTGACTACAGGTCCCTGGCGTTCGCGGCACCCTTGGCAGCGTTCCTGCTGGCCTGGTCCATCTCGGCGGACGTCTCGTACGACAGCACGGCCTTCGCCCTGCACCTCGCAACCGGCGTGCGCGGGGTGGATGACCGCCTCGGACGCGCGTCCGCCTGCCTTGCCCTGGCGCTGCCGGTGGTCCTGATCTTCGCGGTGGGCGAATGCTTCCTTACCGGCGGCTGGGCGGAACTGCCCGGCCAGCTGGGCCTGAGCCTGGGCATTCTCTTCACCGGGCTTGGCCTGTCCTCCGTGGTGTCGGCCCGCTACACCGTCACCGTTCCGTTGCCCGGCGACAGCCCGTTCAAGAAACCGCCCGGCAACGTGGGCCAGACAATGGCAGTGCAGTTCGCCGGCATGGGTGTCCTGGCCCTCCTGGTCCTGCCCGAGGCGGGCCTGGTCATCGCCCGGCTGGTGACGGGGAATCCGCTTTTTGGCTGGATCAACCTGGCCGTCGGCCCGATACTGGGACTGGCCCTGTTTGTGGCCGGCGTCCGGTTGGGCGGAAAGTGGCTTGACGCGCGGGGGCCTGAGCTGTTGGCCCAACTGACCATCAACCGCTGATTCGGTACAGCACAGAAAGGTGGCCGGCAATGGAAGTTGTTATCCTCCCAGGCAGCAGGCAGATCGGAATGCTGGCCGCGGACGCCATCGAGGCACTGCTGCGGCGCAAGCCCAACGCCGTGCTGGGCCTGGCCACGGGGTCTTCACCGCTGCCTGTCTATGATGAGCTGGCCGTACGGCACCAGCGCGACGGCCTGGACTTCAGCCAGGCGCATGCCTTTGCCCTGGACGAATACGTGGGGCTGGAACACGGGCATCCGGAGTCCTACCGCGAGGTCATCAGGCGGGAATTCACCAGCCGGGTGAACATCGCCGAAGGCAACGTCCATACGCCCGACGGCGCGGCGGAGGATCTTCCCGCGGCCTGCCGCGACTACGAAGAGGCCATACAGACAGCAGGCGGCGTGGACCTCCAGATCCTGGGCGTGGGGACGGACGGCCACATCGGCTTTAACGAGCCGGGTTCCTCACTCGCATCACGCACCCGTATCAAAACCCTGATCGAGCAGACCCGCCGGGACAACGCCCGGTTCTTCGCCGGCCTCTCTGAGGTTCCGCACCACGTGGTGACCCAGGGGCTGGGCACCATTCTTGAGGCCCGGCACGTTGTGCTCATCGCCACCGGCGCGCAGAAAGCCCCTGCGGTCCGCGACTTCGTGGAGGGGCCCGTCTCCGCCATCTGCCCGGCCTCGGTCCTCCAGTTCCACCCGCACGCGACC
>DASSIA010000088.1:0-9311 GCA_035692345.1 Arthrobacter sp.
CACGATGGCACGCAACCTTCTCACGTCGTTTGACCGGAGCCTGGGGACTTGTGGTCCCGCCCGCTGCCGGCCGCCCGGGCGCCGTTGCCCCGGATAATTGTGACCCTACTCACAATGCTCAATGGGTACAACCACCGCGGCAAATACTGCGCATAATGCCCTGTTTGCGCGGTCCTGACCGTGCTAACGTTGCGCATTATGCAAGCTTTGGATGGCACAGACACGCGGCTGCTTTCGGCCCTGGCCCGTGACCCGCGGCGGACGGTGGTGGCGTTGGCCCAGAAGCTGGGGCTATCCCGGAACACCGTGCAGGCGCGGATGGCCCAGCTGGAGAAAAAGCACGTCTTCCTGTCGTTCGAACGGCGGATCAACCCGGCGTCATTGGGCTATCCGCTCATGGCGTTCATTTCGGTCCACGTCCAGCAGCAGAAACTGGGACAGCTGGCCCATGACCTCGCCGGCATTCCGGAAATCCTGGAAGGCTACGGACTTACCGGCTCCGCTGACCTTCTGCTCCGGGTGGTGGCCCTGGACGCCGAGGATCTCTTCCGGATCAACGGAAAAATCCTGGCGTGCGATGGCGTGGACCGGACAGACACCGCCCTGGCCATGGGCGAGCTCATTCCCTTCCGCATCCAACCGCTGCTGGAACGGGGATCCGGGGACGCCTAGCGCCTGCAGCCCCGGCGCCGGTCATCGATACGCAGCCCCGGCCGGCCGGGTTATAGGCTGTTCAAAGGTGAATTCATGGGTGCCGTTTCAGCGGGTCCCCACAATAAGGCAGTGCCAGTGCGTTGCCGGAAAGGCTCCATTGTGAGCAATCCTCAGGAACCGTACCGGCCGGCCCCGCCGGCAGCCTGGCCACAAGAGCCGGCACGGCAGCCCGGCGCACCTTCGCAAGGCGGCGCTCCGGAGCAGTACCCGCCCCAGGGGCCTTTCGGCCTGCCCGGAGAGCCCCCGGCGCGAAGCCGCAGGAAGCTATGGACCATTCTCAGCGTTGCGGCCGGTGTCCTCCTGCTGGTGATCGTCGGCGTCGTCATCCTGGTCAACATTGTCAACGGCGCGACCAACCATGCCCGTTCCCTCGCGGAAGCCTTCACCAAACTGGTGATTGCCGGAGAGAGTTCCACAGCCTACGACGATTACCTGGATCCTGCCCTTAAGGACCAGGTGACGAAGGAAGCCTTCATCGCCGGGATCAAAACACTGGAGATGGACAACACCTGCAAGCCTGCCTACAACGAGGTGAAGGCCAGCACCGGGAACGGCACCAAGTCGGCGGACATCGCCGGCCTGATCACGTGCGGCGCCGATAAGAAGATTGACCTCGTGTACCGCTTCGAAGGCACGGACGAGCTGAAAATGATCAACATCAAACTCAAGCCCCAGGCATAGGAACGGACGACGGCGGCCTAAGGGCCGCCGTCGTCGTCTTGCCTCGCGTCAGTGGTCCACGGCCTTCTCGGCGCCGACGCCCGTGAGCGAACGTACTTCCATTTCCGCCTGCTTGGCAGTGTCCTCGCGCTTCTTATCCAGCACGGTTCCCAGCCAGCCCAAGAGGAACGCCAGCGGGATGGACACAATGCCGGGGTTGCTCAACGGGAAGAGAGCGAAATTGGCACCCGGGATCATGGAGGTCTTCAGGCCGGAAACCACCGGCGAGAAGATGATCAGGATGATGGCCGAGCCGAGTCCGCCGTACATGCTCCAGACGGCGCCCTGGGTGGTGAACCGGCGCCAGAACAGCGAGTAGACGATCGTCGGCAGGTTGGCCGACGCCGCAACGGCGAAGGCGAGGGCCACCAGGAAAGCCACATTCTGGCCGTTGGCGAAGATGCCGCCCAGGATGGCCATCACCCCGATGACCACCACGGTGCGCCGCGCCACCTTGACCTCCGTGTCGGCGTCGGCCTTGCCCTTGGAGATGACGCTCGCGTAGATGTCGTGGGCGAAGGAGGCCGCGGCGGTGATGGTCAGGCCGGCCACCACCGCCAGGATGGTGGCGAAGGCCACTGCTGAAATGAAGCCCAGGAGCAGCGGACCGCCGAGATGGAAGGCCAGCAGCGGCGCCGCCGAATTGACGCCGCCCGGGGCGGCCTTGATCGTTTCGGCGCCGACCAGCGCTGCGGCGCCGTAACCCAGGACCAGGGTGAACAGGTAGAAAAGTCCGATCAGCCCGATGGACCAGACAACGGATTTGCGGGCTTCCTTGGCGGTGGGAACCGTGTAGAAGCGCATCAGCACGTGGGGCAGCGCGGCAGTACCCAGGACCAGGGCGAGGCCCAGGGACATAAAGTCCAGCTTGGATGTCTCGGTTTTGCCGTACTGCAGGCCGGGGTTGAGCATGTTCGGATTGCCCGAGGTTTCCACCGCGCCGCCCAGCAGGTCGGAGAGGTTGAACCCGTAGATGGCGAGGACCCAGAAGGTCATCACGGCGGCACCGGCGATCAGCAGCATGGCCTTGATGATCTGGACCCAGGTGGTGCCCTTCATGCCGCCGATCAGGACGTACATGATCATCAGGGCGCCGACGACGATGATCACCAGGGCTTGTCCGCCCCAGTCGCTGATGCCCAGGAGCAGGGAGATCAGGCTGCCGGCGCCGGCCATCTGCGCCAGCAGGTAGAAGAAGCAGACGGCCAGGGTGGAAATGGCCGCAGCGATGCGGACCGGGCGCTGCTTGAGCCGGAAGGAGAGCACATCGGCCATGGTGAACTTGCCGGTGTTGCGGAGCAGTTCAGCGACGAGCAGCAGGGCCACGAGCCAGGCCACCAGGAAGCCGATGGAGTACATAAATCCGTCGTAGCCGTTGACGGCGATGGCGCCGGTGATCCCCAGGAAGGAAGCGGCCGAGAGGTAGTCTCCGGCGATGGCGGTGCCGTTCTGCGGACCGGTGAAGGAGCGTCCGGCGGCGTAGTAGTCCGCCGCCGTTTTGTTGTTGCGGCTGGCGCGCAGCACGATCACCATGGTCACGGCCACAAAGAGGCCGAAAATGCCCATGTTCAGCAACGTGGTGTCCTTGAGCGCGGCCACATCCACCGCGGTGGCAATCCCGATCATTTCCGCACTCCGCTCACGATATTGCCATCCTTGTCGAACTCATGGCCTTCGATTTCGTTGCGGATCTCAGCCGCGATGGGGTCCAGCTTCCGGTTGGAGTAGCTCACGTACCAGCCGGTGATGGCGAACGTGGAAACGAACTGGAGCAGGCCCAGGATCAGGCCGATGTTGATGTTTCCCCAGACCTTCGTGGACATAAACCCGACGGCGTAATCAGCCAGCAGGACGTAGGCGAAATACCACAGCAGGAATGCGACTGCCATGGGGAAGACAAAGCTGCGGTGACGTTTGCGCAGTTCCTGGAACCGCTCGGTCGACTGGACCTGTTCGAAGTCCACGGACGCCGCTGCGTCCGGAGTGTGGGCATCGTTACCCATCGTTCCTCCTCATTGAGACTTGCCTGGTTCACACCGGCCGCGGCCTGCGTGCAGGATGCGGTCACTGTGACTGCAATCACTCTGCGGTGCGGCAGGCCTCCATTCCAGAGTGCCGGCGCGTACGGTCGCTCAGCGGTCACGATGCTGCGACCAACGGCACCCGCCGCTACGCTGGGCACCATGCCCGACTCCCCTCTCCTGAGCGCCGCCGCCGTGGCGGTGATTGTGCTGGCGATCGCCGTCGTCGTCGGCGTTGGCATCAAGCTGCTCAGGTCCTTCCGTGAGCTGGGCACCGATGCCGAGCGGGCAACCTACAAAACCCTCCACGCGGCCTCCCTCGCCGGCCAGCACCTGCGCACCGGCCTCAATCCGGCGGGCGCGGCGAAGGCGGGCCGGCAGCTGAGGACGTTGTTGGGCTGTGATGCCCTGGCCATCACCGACACGGCGGGCGTGCTCGCCTGGGACGGTGCCGCCGAGGAACTGAAGCCCCGGTTGATGGACTTGGCCGCCGACGTCCTGGCCGGGGGCCGCACAGCGGTCCTTCAGGCCCCGGACCTGGGTGCGGACCGTGCCTCCGGCAGCCTGGCCGCCGTCATCGCGCCGGTCCGCGCCGGATCACGCGTGGTGGGTGTGGTGGCAGCCTTTGCCCCCTCTGCAGGCGCCGGGCTGATCCGGGCCACCAGCGAAGTGGCCGACTGGGTGGCCGTCCAGGTGGAACTGGCCGAGCTGGATGCATCCCGGACCCTGCTGATGGAAGCTGAAGTGCGGGCGTTGCGTGCCCAGATCAGCCCGCATTTCATCTACAACTCATTGAACGCGATCGCCTCGTTCATCAACACCGATCCGGAGCGGGCGCGCGAACTTGTGGTGGAGTTCGCAGATTTCACGAGGTATTCCTTCCGGCGCCACGGCGACTTCACCACGCTGGCCGAGGAGTTGCGCTGCATTGACCGGTACCTGCTGCTCGAGCGCGCCCGTTTCGGTGAACGCGTCCAGGTCAGCCTGCGGATCGCGCCGGAAGTCCTGAGCACCGTCATCCCGTTCCTGAGCCTCCAGCCCCTGGTGGAGAACGCGGTCCGGCACGGGCTGGAAGCCAAGGAAGGCGCGGGCCACATCACCATCACGGCCAACGATTCGGGTGCGTTTGCGGAAGTGACCATTGAGGACGACGGCGTGGGGATGGATCCTGCCGAGCTCCAGTCCATGCTGGCCGGGCACCGGGACGGCGACCACGTGGGGCTCCGCAATGTGGACGCCCGGCTCCGACAGGTTTACGGGGACCAGCACGGCCTGGTGATCGAAACGGCCCCGGGCGAAGGAACGTTGATCACCATGCGGGTGCCCAAGTCCCAGCCCGGCCACAACGCCTGAACCCGGCTGTCTGATCACAGCCGCCTCCGGCGGATAATGTAGGACCATGATTAATGTCCTCGTCGCCGATGACGAGCTACCCGCCGTGGAGGAACTGGCCTACCTGCTGGGCAAGGATGACCGGATCGGGATCATCCACCGTGCTGCTTCGGGTGCCGAGGCTTTGCGGGCTTTGAACACCGAATCCATTGACGCCGTCTTCCTGGACATTCATATGCCTGCCGTGTCCGGCCTGGATGTTGCACGCGCCATCACGCGCAGCAGCAAACCTCCCGTGGTTGTCTTTGTCACCGCGGACGAGGACTGCGCCCTGGAAGCCTTCGAACTGGCCGCCGTGGACTACCTGCTCAAACCAGTCCGGGCCGAGCGGCTGTCCCGGTCGGTGGGGCGGATCAGCGAGCTGCTGCGCGACGGCGGCGCCGCACCTGAGATGATCACCGTTGACCAGGGCGGCACCACCAGGATGATCAGGCGCGACGACGTCACCTACGTCCAGGCGCAGGGCGACTACGCCCGGCTGCACACCGCCGATGCCAGCTATCTCATCCGGGTTCCGCTGGCGGATTTGGAGCAGCAATGGGCGGAGGCCGGATTTATCCGGACACACCGGTCCTACCTGGTGGCTCTGAAGCATGTGCAGTCCATGAAGCTGGCGGCCGACAAACCCAGCGTCTCGGTGGCCGGCGCCGGCCTGCCGATCAGCCGGCGCCACCTTCCCAATGTCAGGGAAAAGCTGGAAGCCACCCGCATCCGGCCGCAGGCATGACACGGGTCCGCGTCACCGCTCCCCGCTCGGCACCCCGGCCCGCCGGGGAGTCGCGCGAGGCTGCGGAGGAATCAGAGGTGGGGCAGGTCTTCGTCCGGTCCCTGATCCGTTCCCAGCTGCGGCTGGCCCTGGTGGTGGCCATCGGGTTCATGCTGATCCTGTGTGCATTCCCCCTGCTGCTGGCAGCCGTCCCGGGCCTGCCCGAGACCCGGATTGCGGGTATCCCGTTCGACTGGCTGCTGCTGGGGGCAGGCATCTATCCCGTCATCGGCCTCAGCGCGTGGCTGTATATCCGGACCGCCGCACGGAATGAGGCCCGGTACCGCGACCTGGCCGGGGACCGGTGATGTGCCCATGAATCCGGCCGTTGCTGTCATGGCCCTGGTTGTCGTTTCGCTGGCCACCGCCGCCATCGGCTTCTACGGCCTGCGGATCTCACGCACCACGGGCGATTTCTACGTGGCCTCAAGGACGGTCCGGCCGTGGTGGAACGCCTCCGCCATCGGCGGCGAGTACCTGTCCGCGGCGAGCTTCCTGGGCGTGGCGGGGCTGATCCTGCTGTCCGGTACTGACGCTTTGTGGTTTCCCGTGGGCTACACCGCCGGATACCTGATGCTGCTGCTGTTTGTGGCCGCACCCCTGCGCCGTTCCGGGGCGTACACCATCCCGGACTTTACCGAGGCCAGACTGGAATCGCGCGCAGTCCGCCGCGTGACCAGCGTGGTGGTGGTTGTGGTGGGCTGGCTGTACATTGTGCCGCAGCTCCAAGGGGCTGCACTGACCATCCGGATCACCACGGGGCTGCCGGCCTGGGTGGGCTCTGCGGCGGTGGTGCTGGTGGTGTGCCTGACCGTTGTGGCCGGCGGCATGCGCTCCATTACTTTTGTGCAGGCGTTCCAGTTCTGGCTGAAGCTCACCGCCCTGGCCCTGCCTGTCCTGTTCATTGTTTTCACGCTCGCGGGCAACGGGAGCGCTGCGGCGGCCCCCGCCGTCGTGAATCCCACCGGGCTGGCTCCTGCCGGGCCTTACCAGAACATCTCGCTGCTGGTGGCGCTGCTGTTCGGCACGTTGGGACTCCCCCACGTCCTGGTCCGCTTCTACACAAATCCGGACGGACACTCGGCACGGCGGACCACCCTGATTGTGCTTGGCCTCCTCTCCGTGTTTTACCTGTTTCCTACCGCCTGCGGGCTGCTGGGGCGGATGTTTGCGCCCGGCATCGCCCGCTCAGGACAGTCGGACGCGGTGGTTCTCCTGCTGCCGGGGCAGTTGATCGGCGGAACTGCCGGTGACCTGCTCTCTGCGTTGGTGGTGGCCGGAGCCTTTGCCGCATTCCTGTCCACCACCTCCGGACTGGTGGTATCCCTGGCCGGTGTGATCAGCCAGGACGTCCTGGGCGGCGGCGTCCGGGGTTTCCGCCTCGCCGCCGTCGTCTCCGCCGTGGTTCCGCTCGGATTTGCCCTGATGTCCGATTCCCTGGCGCTGGCCGGCAGTGTGGGCCTGGTCTTCGCCTTCACCGCATCCACTGTTTGCCCGGTCCTCCTGCTGGGCATCTGGTGGCGGGGACTGACTGACGCGGGCGCCATCGCCGGAATGGTGACCGGCGGCGTCCTCTGCGGTGGCGCCATGGTGTGGGGAACCCTCCTGGGCGCCGCGGGCACGCCGTTCTGGCTGGCACAGCCGGCGGCGTGGACCGTCCCGGCCGCCTTCGCCGTGACGGTACTCGTCTCGCGGGGCACGAGGAACCGGATTCCGCGGACCATGGCCCGGGTCATGACCCGTCTGCACACTCCCGAACGGCCGCTGGTGACGGAGCGCTGACGCGCGTCCTTTCGTTTCGGCACACGGGACCTTCATCAGCACCGCGAATGCGTGGAAATGTGGCGCCGCTTTACGCCGGTGTCCCCGACGCGCCGCCAGGGCGTGCGGGAGCCTCAGTCAATGGCCGCCATCAGTTCAACGACGCGGTCCAGGAAGGCGTCCACCTGGGTTTCCTCGTAGCCGTCCTTGCCCTCGGCGGGGCGGAAGACCACGCGGCGGACGTTGTCCACACTGAGCGGCTTGTCCTCTTCGAGGTAGCCGATCAGGTCATAGCAAAGATTGTCCACGTCCAGGGTGTTGTAGCTGCGGGCCTTCTTTTTGGACGGGCGGCGGAAGCGCTCACCGTCGGGCCGGTGCAGGCGGCCCCGGAGGATCCCGGAGAGGTTGCCGATCTCCCGCAGCCAGGCTTCCTCGCCCTTGGCCGCAATGAGTTCGTCCCGTTCCCGGCGTGCGAAGGCGTCTTCGAGCCGGTCCAACGCGGCGTCGACGACGGCGGCAGCGTAGCCGCCCTTGACCGGATCAAAGGAGACGCTCCGGACATCGGCGCTGCTGATGGCGTGAATGGCGGCCTTCGGCGTCTCGAGGGCCACCCTGGCCCGCTGGAGGAACTGGTCCACCTGTTTGGCGTTGTAGCCAAATTCATTGCCCCGCACGCGCTCAAACGACGCGGGAATTTTCCGTTGAAAATCCAATGCCACTGTTGTTCCTTAGTTGCTCTTCAGCTGGGTCAGATTACGCACCAGTCTATTGGCGCTGCCGGCGGTCCGGCGGAGGTGGTCCGTTATGGTCTTGTCAGGCGCCGGCAACCAGCGTAAACAGCACAAATGCCACCGGCGCTGCGAAGACGATGGAGTCCAGGCGGTCCATCACCCCACCGTGACCGGGCAGGATACTGCTCATGTCCTTGATTCCGAGTTCACGCTTGACCATGGATTCGGCCAGGTCCCCTGCGGTGGAGGCCGCCACGAGGCCTACAGCGAGGATCACGCCCACCCACCAGGGTTTGCCCAGCAGGAAAATACTGGCAAGGATTCCGATGACCATTGCTCCGGCAATGGATCCGGCGAACCCTTCCCAGGACTTCTTGGGGCTGATCTTAGGGGCCATGGGGTGTTTGCCCAGCGATGCGCCCACCAGGTAGCCGAAGGTGTCGTTCGAGACCACCAGCAGGAGCATCACGGCCACCTGCCAGGCCCCGGGCGGCACGGTTCCGCCCGGCCAGAGCCCCACCGGGGTGGCAACGCCGACGGCGTGCAGTGGCAGGGTGGCGAAGCTGATGAAGAAGGGTACCCACCCCAGTGCGAAGACACCGGCGAAGATGCTGTTCGCTGACCCGGCGGGGCTCTCCACAGAACGCCAGAGGAGAACGGCCACGCAGCTCAGGAGCATGGCGAACAGCAGGCTCTCACGACCGCCGAAGTAGGCGGCGAACGGCATGGCAACGGTGCCCACCATGACAGGGACAACAGGCATCCTGGTCCCATTCGCCTCCAGGGCGCGGAAGATCTCCCAGACCCCGAAGACCGCGAACCCGGTGGTGACCGCGACGAAGCCGAGAGGGAGGAAGACCAGCCCGCCCAGGACGCCAATCAGCATGGCCAGGCCCACCACAATGGCCGCCGGAAGATTACGGCCGGCTTTGGGCGTCGGGTTGCTGCCCGGCCGCTTCCCCTTGGTGCGCGCCCTTTGTACGGGGGCCTGCTCTGCCTGGCTCATCAGACTTCGAGCAGCTCTGCTTCCTTGCGCTTGAGCAGCTCGTCGATGCCGTCCACTTTCGACTTGGTCAGGGCATCCAGTTCCTTTTCGGCGCGGCTGCCTTCGTCCTCGCCGGCTTCGCCGTCCTTGACCAGCTTGTCCAGCGTTTCCTTGGCCTTGCGCCGGATGTTGCGGATGGAGATCTTTGCGTCCTCGCCCTT
>DASSIA010000089.1:0-2638 GCA_035692345.1 Arthrobacter sp.
AGCACTGGACCGTTTTTCCGTGTTTGGCCGCGTCACGCCCGACCAGAAGAAGGACATGGTGCTGGCGCTTCAGAGAATGGGGCACACCGTCGCCATGACCGGCGATGGCGTCAATGACGCCCTGGCCTTGAAAGAGGCCGACATCGGCATCGCCATGGACACGGCAGCGCCGGCCACCAAGGCTGTGGCGCGCCTGGTGCTCCTGGACGGGCGCTTCGACCGGCTTCCCGCCGTCCTGGCGGAAGGTCGCCAGGTCATCGCCAACATTGAGCGCGTCTCGGTGCTGTTCCTGAGCAAGACAACGTACGCCGTCGCCCTGTCCGTGACGTTCGGTGCGCTGATGTGGAGCTTTCCGTTCCTGCCCCGGCAGCTTTCCGCCACTGACGGCCTCACCATAGGCATCCCCGCGTTTTTTTTGGCGCTCATGGCCAACCCCAGACGCTACAACCCTGGATTCCTGAAGCGGTCGCTGGCCATGGCGGTCCCGGCCGGAATCATCATCGCCACGGCGGTCCTGGCCGTGCAGGTGTATGCCCTCTCGGCGGGGGGCTTCACCGCCGGAGCCAGCCGCACAGCCGCGGTGATTACGCTGTCATTAGTTGCCCTGAGCGTCCTTGCAGCTGTAAGCCGCCCGGTCAGTCCCCTCCGACTGGCCATCATCGCCGCCATGTGCGCTGGGCTTTTCCTGCTGTTGGCTTCCCCCATTCTGCAGGATTTCTTTGTGCTCGAATGGCCACCGCCTGAACTCTCAGCCGTCTCCTTCGCCGCCGCCGGCGCCGCCATCCTTGCGGTCCTGGCACTGAGCCACGTCCACGCACGGCGGTTCCCGGTCGATCGGCGGGCGAAGGTGACCCGACCATGATGACGCGGCCCTAGACCCAGTCCGCCGAAAAATCCTGCGGCGGCCACCAGCGTGTTCGTGGCGAAACCGCAAACCTTCGTCCGGAGACCTCCGTAGGGGTGATCTGCAGCAGATGCTCTTTGAGTCCGGGCTGCCAGGGTTCGCGGTCAGGACCTGCTTCCTGGAGACTTGCCAGGTCGCCGTCAAACGCCCCAGGCATTCCCTTGACCACAACGCTCCACACTTCGGTGGCGTAAGGATTCAGGCCGTCTACCTCAAAGGCCACGGCGGCGCCGCTGAGGAAGGCACGGAGTTTCGTGCCGGGGGCCGTGCGGAAAACCACCGTTTCGCCGACAGTCATGAAGTTCACGGGAAAGATCTCCGGGACCGCACCGTTGATCACCGCCAGCCGACCGATATAGGAGGACTGAAGATACTTCCAGCAGTCAGCCGGGGCGAGAACTTCCGTGTGAGACTCTGAGTGGGAGCTGCTCATGCAACTGATCCTAGCCCCTGCGGTCCCAGGGCTCTTGAACCGCGCCATCGGCTCATCCTCCCCGGGCAGTCAGGACCAAAGCCTCTGGGTCCTCACTGCCCTTTGCCCGAACCTTAAGGAGTCGGGCACACCACATGCCTGGCGGTCATCGAGCAAGGAGGCAGACATGGCTGATCTGATGAAATGGTTTGACACCCGGCGCTCCCCCGTCGAGATGATTGAGAGGCTTTTCGAAGGTGATACGGCGGCGTCGGGCATCCGCGTCGAAGAGTCGGTTGAAGGTGACACACTGGTGGTCCGGGCCGAACTGCCGGGGATTGATCCCGACAAGGACGTCAGCGTCTCCATCGTTGACGGCGCCCTTGAGATCAAGGCCGAGCGCAGGGAGAAGTCCGAGCATAAGGACAAGGACAGTTACCGTTCGGAGTTCCGCTACGGTTCATTTGTGCGGAGGCTCGCTCTGCCCGACGGCGTTCAGCACGATGACATCACCGCCTCGTACAAGGACGGGGTGCTGGAGGTCCGGACGCCGGTCCCTACGGCCGCCCAGCAGCCCCCGGCAAGGAAGATCGAGATAGCGCGCGGATAGCGCCAGGGTCCCGCCCGGGATCAGCCGAACAGGACCGCTGCCTCCCGGTAACGGTCCTCAGGCACGGTCTTGAGACGGCCCAGTGAAGCGTCAAATCCGACGTTCACGATGCTGGTATTGCGCAGGGAGACCATGGTCCCCCAACGGCCGCTGGCAGCCGAATCCACGGCTGCCATGCCCAGCCGGGTAGCCAGCACCCGGTCAAAGGCAGTGGGGGCGCCACCCCGCTGGATGTGGCCCAAAACCGTTGCCCGGGTTTCGATTCCGGTGAGCCCCTGCAGCTCGCGCTCAAGGAGTATGCCGATGCCGCCCAGCCGTGGCCTGCCGAAGGTGTCCAGGCCGCGGGGGAAGTACGGCGCATCCTGACCCTCCGGGACAAAGGCCTCGGCAACAACCACCAAGGGGGCCCGTCCGCGGCGACGCGCCGACTGCACCCACTCGGCAACCTGTCCCAATGAAACCCTGTGTTCCGGAATGAGGATCGCGTGGGCCCCGGTAGCCATCCCCGCATGAAGGGCTATCCAGCCGGCGTTCCGGCCCATGACTTCGGCGATCATGCAGCGGTGATGCGACTCGCCCGTGGTGCGAAGCCTGTCGATAGCCTCTGTCGCCGTCTGGACCGCGGTGTCGAATCCGAAGGTGAAATCGGTGCCGTCCAGGTCGTTATCGATGGTCTTGGGGACTCCCACAACCTTAATTCCCTGGCTTGACA
>DASSIA010000090.1:0-2118 GCA_035692345.1 Arthrobacter sp.
GGGCGCTCCGCAAATGATGGATCATGTCCACCACCACGGACTCCGGGGTCTCCAAGCCGAACGGTGCGGTATCGCCCAGGTTCATTTTGAGAATCCTGTGCCCCTCGGCCTCCATGTTCTTGGCTGCCTGGAGGATCGGCCCACGGAGTTCATACCGGACGTTCTGGAGTTTGCTGGAGTGTTGCATAGCGCGCATGGTTGATCATTTCACAATGACCGGGCCCTGGGCACAGGTACCGGCTGGAACCTGTGTTGGCGTGTACCCGGCGATATCCCGCCGGAGCCAAAGGCCTACCGCCGGTGGGCCTCCCGGGCAAGAATGGGCACTATGCAACTTCCCGTGATGCCTCCCGTCCCGCCCATGCTCGCCAAAGCCGTCAGCGGGATCGGTGGTATCCCCGAACGGGGCGACCTCAGTTATGAGCCCAAGTGGGACGGGTTCCGGTCCATCATTTTCCGCGACGGCGATGAGCTCGAGATCGGCAGCCGCAACGAGAAGCCCATGACCCGGTACTTTCCCGAGCTTGTCGAAGCCCTCAAGGAGAACCTGCCGCCCCGCTGTGTGCTGGATGGCGAGATTGTCCTGGTGGGCGCCTCCGGTGACCGGCTGGACTTCGACGCCCTGCAGCAGCGCATCCACCCCGCTGCCAGCCGGGTGAAGCTCCTCGCCGAACAGACTCCAGCCCGGTTTGTGGCCTTTGACCTGCTGGCCCTGGGCGACGACGACTACACCGGCCGGCCCTTCGCCGAGCGCCGGGCCGCCCTGGAACAAGCGCTCGCCGGCAGCAAAGCGCCCGTCCACCTCACGGCCGCGACGCAGGACAAGGAAACAGCCGAGCAGTGGTTCCAGCAGTTTGAAGGCGCGGGCCTGGACGGGATCGTGGCCAAGCCGCTGGATGGCAGGTACCAGCCGGACAAACGCGTGATGTTCAAGGTAAAGCACGAACGCACGGCGGACTGTGTGGTGGCCGGTTACCGGGTGCACAAGAGCGGGCCGGACGCGATCGGCTCGCTGTTGCTCGGACTGTACAAGGACGACGGCGGCCTGGCCAGCGTGGGCGTGATCGGCGCCTTCCCGATGAAGCGCAGGCAGGAGCTGTTCGCGGAACTCCAGGCGCTGGTCACGGACTTCGACGGACACCCCTGGGCCTGGGCCAAGCAGGAGGAAGGCGAACGGACGCCGCGCAAGGCGGAGGGCAGCCGGTGGAGCGCCGGCAAGGACCTCTCCTTTGTGCCGCTGCGGCCCGACCTGGTGGTTGAGGTCAGGTACGACCATATGGAAGGTGAGCGGTTCCGGCACACTGCCCAGTTTTCCCGCTGGCGGCCGGACCGGGATCCTGAATCCTGCACCTATGCCCAGCTGGAGGAACCCGTGAACTTCGATCTGGAGTCGGTCCTGGAGGCGGGCCGGCCGTAGGCACCCATCCTGCCGTGGGCACCAAGCCCACCGTCCGCCGTCGTACTTTTGTTGCCCATGCGTTCCCGTCCCTGCGTCTTCGAGTTTTTGTCCAGATAACGCGCAAAACGCTGCTTAAAACGAGCGTTATCTGGACAAAAACTCCGTGCGCTCCAGCCCGGTTGCTCCGCGCCGTCGTCGAACGTTCCCGCGCGCAGGCCCGGCGGCGCACGGAAAAGCCCGGCGCGTCCTGGGGACACGCCGGGCTTTCCGGGGAGCAACCGGGCTGGAACGTCCGGGCTGCGGAGCCTTACTTCAGGCCGAGCTGCTTGGTGGGGACCTTGAAGGTTTCCTTGGCCGTCAGGGCGGAGATGGCCGCGATGCCGCAGATGACGGCGGTGAAAATGGTGATCTGGACCCAGCCGCCGGGCTTGATCCCGCCCATGGCTGCCACGATCGCCGGGGCGAACCCTGCCATCAGGAACCCGAGCTGCGTACCGATCGCCAGGCCGGAGAACCGGACTTTGGTGCTGAACATTTCAGCGTAGAAGGACGGCCAGACCGCGTTGGAGGCTGCGTAGCCGAAGGAGAAGAAGCCAATCGCCGTGAGGAACATCAGCGGTGTGCTGCCGGATTCCAGGCTGAGCAGGAATACCGGAGTCAGGATGGCGCTGGCCACGGCGCCGTAGATGAAGACGGGCTTGCGGCCGATCCGGTCCGCG
>DASSIA010000091.1:0-8077 GCA_035692345.1 Arthrobacter sp.
CTGGATTACGCCGTCCGGGTCTGCAACGCCATCGCCGACGTCTTCGAAGCCTCGGCCGACAAGCAGGTCATCATCAACCTGCCCGCCACAGTTGAAATGGCCACTCCGAACGTCTACGCCGATTCCATTGAGTGGATGAGCCGGAACCTGCACCCGCGGGAAGGGATCATCCTCTCCCTGCACCCGCACAATGACCGGGGCACCGGTGTGGCCGCCGCCGAGCTGGGTTACCTGGCCGGCGCGGACCGGATTGAAGGATGCCTGTTCGGCAACGGCGAGCGGACCGGCAACGTGGACCTCGTCACCCTGGGCCTGAACATGTTCGTCCAGGGCATCGACCCCATGATCGATTTCTCCAACATTGACGAGATCCGGCGCACCGTGGAGTACTGCAACCAGCTGCCGGTCGCCGAGCGTTCCCCCTATGGCGGCGACCTCGTTTTCACCGCTTTCTCGGGCTCGCACCAGGACGCCATCAAGAAGGGCTTCGAAGCGCTTGAAAAGGATGCAGCTGCCGCCGGCGTCGACGTTGCGGACTTCACCTGGCAGGTTCCGTACCTGCCCGTTGACCCGAAGGACCTGGGCCGCAGCTACGAGGCCGTAATCCGCGTGAACTCGCAGTCCGGTAAGGGTGGCGTGGCCTACCTGCTCAAGAACGAACACAGCCTGGACTTGCCGCGCAGGGCCCAGATGGAATTCTCCGGTGTCATCCAGAAGAAGACGGATACCGTGGGCGGCGAGGTCAGCGGTGCCCAGCTGTGGCAGCACTTCCAGGATGAGTACCTGCCGTCCAGCCAGGAGGACGGCCAGTGGGGCCGTTACTCGCTCGGTTCCGTCAGCACCGAAACCGGTGACGACGGCGGTATGACGCTGCACGCCTCGCTCACCGTGGACGGCACGCAGGTCCGCCGCACCGGGACCGGAAACGGGCCCATCGCCGCGCTGCTGAGCATCCTGCGCGAAGACGGCATGGACGTCCGCGTCCTGGACTACAGCGAACATGCCCTTTCCGAGGGTGGCAACGCCATGGCTGCAGCCTACGTTGAGTGTGCCGTGGGGGAGCGGGTCCTGTGGGGCGTCGGTATTGACGCCAACACCAGCATGTCCTCGCTCAAGGCAGTCATTTCGGCCGTCAACCGGGCCATCCGGGACGCCCGCGCCTGATCCGGATTGCGTTGCGCGCCGGGGCTCCCGGCGCGCAACGCACCGGCATTGCCGGCTTTCCGTGACTGAGTGCGAAGATTAACCGTGGTCCAACAATCCTTTGCTGCCCGGTCCTATCGGGATGATGCCGTGGTGCTCCGCACCCACAAGCTGGGCGAAGCCGACCGCATCATCACGCTGCTGACCAAACACCACGGCCAGATCCGCGCGGTGGCCAAGGGAGTGCGGCGGACCAGCAGCAAGTTCGGGGCCCGCCTGGAACCGTTTATGGTCGCGGACCTGCAGCTGGTCTCCGGAAAGTCGCTCGATATCGTCACGCAGGCCGTTGCCAAAGGTGCCTATGGCAGCAACATTGCCGCGGATTATGGCCGCTACACTGTTGCCGCTGCCATGACCGAAACGGCTGAAAAACTGACGGACGTCGACGGCGAAGCCGGCACCGCGCAGTACAACCTGCTGGTGGGGGCGCTGGCCTCGCTGAGCCGGGCTGAACACGCGCCCGGACTGATCCTCGATTCGTATCTCCTGCGGGCCCTTGCCACCGGCGGCTGGGCGCCGAGTTTCACCAACTGCGCCCGCTGCGGCCGGCCGGGCCCGCACACCGCGTTCTCGGCTCCGCTCGGCGGCATGGTCTGCGCTGACTGCCGGCCACCCGGCTCGCCGGCGCCGGCGGCGGAGACCGTCGTCCTGCTGGCCGCCTTGCTGACCGGGGATTGGTCGACGGCGGACGGTTCGCAGGTGCCGGCCCGCCGGGAAGCTGCCGGGCTGGTGGCCGTATACCTGCAATGGCACCTTGAACGGGTCCTGAAATCCCTCAAACATGTGGAGCGTGGCTGACAGTGGCATTGGGAAGAAAGAAGAGTCCTTCGAAGCAGCGGACCACCCCTGTGGTGGCCCCGTACCCCCATCCGTCCGGCGCGGTGGCCCCGTCGATCCCTGCCGAATTCATCCCCCGCCATGTTGCAATTGTGATGGACGGCAACGGCCGTTGGGCCAACCAGCGGGGCCTGCCGCGGATAGAGGGCCACAAAGCCGGCGAGCCAGCCCTGCTGGACGTGATGGCAGGCGCTATCGAACTCGGTATTGAGTACGTCAGCGTCTATGCGTTTTCCACCGAAAACTGGCGTCGCTCGCCGGAAGAAGTCCGCTTCCTGATGGGATTTAACAAGGACGTGCTACGAAGGCAGCGGAACCAACTGGACGAGTGGGGTGTCAGGGTGAGGTGGTCCGGGCGGCGGCCCCGGCTGTGGGGATCGGTGATCCGCGAGCTTGAAGAGGCTGAGGAATTCACTGCCGGCAACAGCACCTGCACGTTGACCATGTGTGTTAACTACGGTGGCCGTGCCGAGATCACCGATGCGGTGTCGGCCATTGCCGCAGAGGTTGCGGCCGGCCGGCTTAAGCCCGGAGCCATCACCGAGAAGACCATCCAGAAGTACCTGGACGAGCCGGACCTGCCGGACGTTGATCTGTTCCTGCGGAGCTCGGGGGAGCAGCGGCTCTCCAATTTCCTGTTGTGGCAGTCGGCCTACGCTGAATTCGTCTTTATGGACACGCTGTGGCCCGACGTTGACCGCCGGACCCTGTGGGACGCCGTCGAAATCTATGCACAGCGGGACCGGCGCTACGGCGGCGCCGTCGACGCTGCTGCGCCAGGTTCAGCCGTACCGTAGCCACGCAGCCAGCGCGCGAGCCGGGCATAGGCGTCGGCCCGCACTGTGGCAGGGGAGAGGAAGACGTCGTGGAGTGCGCCGTCGATCCGTTCCACCGTGACGCTGTTCCCCAAGGTCAGGGCCCGGAGGGCGATGGTATTGACGTCCAGGACGGCGTCGGTCCGCCGCATTTCCTCGGACCAGAACGGCCCGTTGGCGCTGCTCCGGGACAGCAGCACCAGAATGGGTATGCCGATACCGAGGCCACGGGCCACCTTGGCCTGGCCGGCCAGGATAGCACTGAGCCAGCCCACCCGGAGCGGAAACGCCATGGGCGGCCGGAACCTGTCGTCAAGGGGCCACTCGCCGTCGGCTGAGCTGCTGATGGTCCGCCAATAGAAGCCCCGCTCGGGCAGGCGAAGCACAGCCTCCGGCCGGAAACGCGCCACGGGTCCCACCATGGTGGACGCGGCGCGGCGCACCAGCGAACTGCCGTGCATCTCGAGCCAGGGACTGTTCAGCACCAGCTGCGAGACCGCTCCGGGGTGCCTGCTGACCCAAAGGGCGGCCACCAGGCCGCCCGTGGAGTGGCCCATCAGGGTCAGGGAGTCCTCGGCCCCCGATGCCGGGGAGCGTGTGTCGGCCCGGATGATGTCGATGGCCGCCTCGAGTTCGGCGTCGTAGTCCGCCAGGTTCGCCACGTAGCCGCCAGGTGTTTCCGGGCGCAGGCTGCGGCCGTGGTTGTGCATGTCAAGGGCGTAAAACTCATACCCGCTGAGCGTCCAGAACCGGGCCAGGTCCACATTGAAGAAATAGTCGCTCCAGCCGTGCAGGAACAGCACCGTCCGCCTCCGGCCGGAGCCCGTCGCTGGCTGTGCCGGACGGTAGCGCACCAGTGTGGCAGTCCGTTGGACGCCGTCGTCGCCCGCGGCCTGGAACGCACATGCTTCGAAGCCATCACCGAGGATATCTGGCTGCCACGTCATGGCTTTATGCTAGCCGGGGACGTGTCTGTGTCCGCCCGGTTTGGTCTGGACCGTCCAAGACGGAAAACTAGAGCCATGCGCGTATATCCGACTTTCTTCAGGCTGGCCTTTTCATGGATGGACGCCGAACGCGCCCACAAGATCGGATTCAAGGGGATCAAACTCGCCCACGCGTCCGGCGCAGGGCGGCTGCTGCAGAAGTTCACGGCACCCGAGTCTTCACTGCAGACCACGGCCTTTGGTGTGACGTTCCCGTCCCCGTTCGGGCTCGCGGCCGGATTCGATAAGGAGGGCCTCGGCATCGAGGCCCTCACGGAACTTGGCTTCGGCCACGTCGAAGTGGGCACCATCACCGGCCAGGCACAGCCCGGCAATGCGAAGCCGCGCCTGTTCAGGCTGATCGAGGACCGGGCGGTCATTAACCGGATGGGATTCAACAACGATGGTGCGGCCGCCGTCGAACCGCGCCTCAAGGCAGCCCGCGCCGCCCTGCAGCGCAGGCACCCCGGGGTACGACCCGTGATCGGGGTGAACATCGGCAAGAGCAAAGTGGTGGAACTCGACGACGCCGTGGCGGATTACCTCATCAGCGCCCGGAGCCTGGCGCCGGCCGCTGACTACCTTGTGGTCAACGTCAGTTCACCCAACACACCCGGGCTCCGCCTCCTGCAGGATGTCCAGACGCTCCGGCCGCTGCTGACCGCGGTAGGCGAAGAGGCGGACAAGGCGGCGGGCCGGCACGTCCCGCTGTTGGTGAAGATTGCACCGGATCTCAGCGATGAGGACATCGACGACGTCGCCAAGCTGGCTTTGGACCTCAAACTGGACGGCATCATCGCCACCAACACCACCATTGGACGGTCAGGCCTTAGTTCACCGGCAGCAAAGGTGGACTCATGCGGCGCCGGGGGCCTGTCCGGCGCGCCGCTGAAGCAGCGTTCGCTGGAGGTCCTCCGCCGGCTCAAGGAGGCAACCGGGGGCGCGATCACCCTGGTTGCCGTCGGCGGCGTCGAGACGGCAAAGGATGTGCAGGACCGGTTGGATGCCGGAGCCACGCTGGTCCAGGGCTACACCGCCTTCCTCTATGAGGGGCCTTTCTGGGCGGCGCGGATCAACCGTGACCTGGCGAAGGCGCGACGCAACAGCTGAGTTAACGACAAAACCCCGGCGGTCTGCCGGGGTTTTGCTGTCTCAAAGAGGAATGCTGCCGGGCCTGTCCATCAGGACGGGTATTGCCCGCGCTTCACAAGCGGCTTGGGCAGGCGCAGTTTGCGGAACTGCATGGAGCGCATGGAGCCGTACCAGACCGTGCCGCGCTCAACGTCGCCGAACTTCTCCGTGAGCTTCTTGCGGAGCTGCCGCGAAAGAATGAACACGTCCACAAAGACGGCAAGGAACATCACCCAGAAACCGCCGAGGACATAGATCATCTGGTCGCTGGAAGCCGGCACTAGCAGGGAAATGATGACAAATACGAGGGCCCCGAACATCAGGTATTCGCCGAGGCTGAAACGCGCATCAACGTAGTCGCGGGCAAACCGCTTCTGCGGACCCTTGTCCCGCAAGGGCAGGAACTTCTCGTCACCGGTGTCGAGAGCATGGCGCATTTTAGTCCGCTGGTCCTGGATTGCCTGGCGCTCAGCCGCCTTTGACGCCTTGCGGTCCTCCGGCACCAAGGGCCGCTTGCGGGCTGCCTCCTGGGCTTTTCGCTTAGGCGTGGGCGCACCCTTGCCCAACGCGGCATCCTGCCGGGCTGCCGCTTCAGCGGCCTGCTGGTCTAATGATTGCTGCGCCGTTGGCGCTTCTTTTTTACGTCCGAACACTTGAACAGAATACCTTGCGGCCTGTGGAGATTCGGCGCGGGTATTGTGTTCGCCATGACTGCCACCCCATCAGCACATCCGTCCGACGCCAACACCCCCGGTTCCGGCCACCCTGCAGCGCCCATCGATGCGGACGGACTCAGGCTCTCCGTGACGCGTTCCTTCGATGCCACCCTTGACCGGCTCAAGGAACTGGTGGCCATTCCGGGCATCGCCTGGCCCAGTTTCGATCCGGCTCCCTTGGAGGCCAGCGCACAGGCCGTGGCCGAACTGTTGCGGGCAGCCGGAGTCGACGACGTCCAGGTCCTGCGCAGCCACAAGGAGGACGGCAGCCCGGGCGGGCCTGCCGTCGTCGCCCGCCGCCAGGCCGCGGACGGGAAGCCGACCATCCTGCTGTACGCCCACCACGACGTCCAGCCGCCCGGGGATCCGGCGCTGTGGGAAACAGAACCTTTCGCCGCCGTCGAACGGGACGGCCGGCTCTATGGCCGCGGCGCCGCCGACGACAAAGCCGGAATCATGGCCCATGTGGCTGCCTATGCTGCAGCGACCGAGGTTCTGGGCGCGGAATTCGGTCTCGGCGTGACGTTCTTTTTCGAGGGGGAGGAAGAAGCCGGGTCTCCCACCTTCCGGCCCTTCCTGGAAACACATCGCGAATTGCTGAAGGCGGATGTGATCGTGGTGGCCGATTCCAGCAACTGGAAAGTGGGCATTCCCGCCCTGACCACAAGCCTGCGCGGCCTCGTGGACGGCACCATCGAAGTCCGGGTACTGGATCATGCTGTTCACTCAGGCATGTTTGGCGGACCGGTGCTGGACGCTCCCACCCTGCTGTCCCGCTTGATTGCCACGCTCCACGACGCGGCAGGCAACGTGGCCATCGAGGGTCTGGTCTCGCATGACAACGTCGGCGTGGAGCTCACAGAAGCGGAATACCGTGCCGATGCCTCGGTTCTGGACGGCGTTCGGCTCGCAGGCACGGGAAGCATCGCCGCACGCCTCTGGACGAAACCGGCCCTGTCCATCATCGGGTTCGACGCACCCGCCGTGGACGTGGCGTCAAATACGCTCCTGCCCCGGGCGCGCGCCAAGTTCAGCCTGCGTTTGGCGCCGGGCCAGGATCCGGCGGCGGCGATGGACGCCGTGCAGCGGCACGTCCAGGCCAACGCACCCTTTGGGGCGCAGGTGGTGTTCACGCCCGGCGAGAGCGGAAATCCGTTCCTCGCCGACACAGCATCAACGGCGGCGAAGTTCGCCATGTGGGCGCTGGGGGAGGCCTGGGGTGTTCCCGCGGTGGAGATGGGGATCGGCGGGTCGATTCCGTTTATCGCGGACCTGATGGACGCCTACCCTGACGTACAGATCCTCGTAACCGGTGTGGAGGATCCCGATTCCCGCGCCCACAGCGCCAACGAGTCGCTCCACATCGGCGATTTCAGGAACGCAGTGGTCGCCGAAGCGCTGCTGCTCGCGCGGCTGAACGCGGAAGGCCTGGCCTGAAGGCGCTGTCGCAAGAGTGCCGGCCAACCAAAGGATGGAACAATCCCCAGCCCGGGATGGTTACGTCAGGGAGTTAGAGCTACACGTCTGACCGAAGTAGCATGTAGCTATAGCCCGTACCGTATCCGTAGGGGCAGGCACCGCTGACGCGGGGCCGCCAGGACCGTCCGAAGGTAGGCCAAATGAGCACCGCAACCAATGAGAACATCACCGAGACCGCAGCCGCTGCCAGCGATGAACTGGCCGTACACGAGGTCAAGCTGACCGACGTCGCCGCAGGCAAGGTCCGCAGCCTCCTGGAGCAGGAAGGCCGGACTGATCTCCGCCTCCGCGTTGCCGTCCAGCCCGGCGGCTGCTCCGGCCTCATCTACCAGCTGTACTTTGACGAGCGACTCCTCGACGGAGATGCCGTCCGTGACTACGACGGCGTCGAAGTTGTTGTGGACAAGATGAGCGTGCCCTACCTCAGCGGTGCCAGCATCGACTTCGAGGACACCATCTCCAAGCAGGGTTTCACTATTGACAACCCCAACGCCGGCGGCTCCTGCGCCTGCGGTGATTCGTTCCACTGACCGGTTCTTTCGCCCGGTGCCGGCGCCTGCATTCCGTCCGTGAAAAACGGCACGGAGGCACGGCGCCGACATGTGGGCGAAACGCCCGGCGGAGCGGTAAGCTCTACACCGAGTAGTAAAACTTTTAGTGTGCCCGGACGGCCCTTGGGCTGGCCTGGCAACAGCAACAAGTAGGAAGGGCCGTCTGTGAGTTCGCAGAACCGAACCGGCAGCCGACGCAAAACGATCACTACGATCTCAGGCTTGGCAGTTGCCGGCGCGTTGGTTTTGACTGGATGTTCGCCAGAGGTAGAGAAGGGGTGGCTGCCCACCGAGCGTGGCACCACCAATCACACTGACCGGATCATGGACCTCTGGGTCAACTCATGGATTGCCGCCCT
>DASSIA010000092.1:0-8463 GCA_035692345.1 Arthrobacter sp.
CGGATCGACGTGGTGCGCCGGCGGACGGCGTTCCGGCTGGGCAAGAAGAAGGACCGCCTGCACCTGGTGGAGGGCCTGCTGATCGCCATCGTGGACATCGACGAGGTCATCCAGATCATCCGCTCCTCGGACGAGGTCGCCGCGGCCCGCGAACGGCTGATGTCCATCTACGACCTCTCCGAAATCCAGGCCAACTACATCCTGGAACTGCGGCTGAGGCAGCTGACCAAGTACTCCCGGCTCGAACTGGAGAAGGAACAGGATGAGCTGCGCCGCGAAATCGCGGAACTGGAAGCCATCCTCGGCTCAGAGGAAAGGCTGCGCGGACTCGTGTCCACTGAGCTCGGCGAAATCGCCGAAAAATACGGTACGCCACGACGGACCGTGCTGCTTGAATCCGAGGCCGTCTCCCCCACCGTGGCCGCGGCCCTGGCGGCCGCCCCCAACGGCAAAGGCAAGGCAGCGCCGCTCGCCCTGGAGATCGCCGACGATCCCTGCTGGGCCATCCTGACGGCGTCCGGCCAGATTGCGCGCACCTCCAACCAGGAGCCACTCGCCGAGTCCGGGCCCCGCGTCCGGCACGACGTCTTCCGCTCCGTGGTCAAGACGTCAGCCCGTGGGGAAATTGCTGCCGTCACCTCGCAGGGGCGGATGCTGCGGCTCCAGGTCATGGACATGCCGGTCCTGCCGCCGATGTCCGGCTTGCCCAACCTTGCCGGCGGCGTCCCTGCCACGGACTTCATCACACTGCTGAAGGGGGAAACGCTGGTGGCGTTCGCCCCGCTGGATGAAATCCTGGCCATCGGCACCGCCCAGGGTGTGGTGAAGCGGGTCCAGCCCGATTACCCCCTGAACCGCGAGGACTGGGAGATCATCGCGCTGAAGGACAAGGACGTGGTGGTTGGCGTGGCGCCGGCCGGATCGGAGGACACCGACCTGGTCTTCCTGACCCGGGAGGCGCAACTGCTTCGTTTCAGCGCCGCCACCGTCCGGGCGCAGGGCAGGACGGCGGGGGGCATGGTGGGCATTAAGCTTGGCGCCGGGGACCAGGTGCTGTTCTTCGGGGCGGTCGCCGCCAACGACGACGCCGCTGTGGTGGTCACCATTGCCGGTACCGACGGCGCCCTGCCGGGCACGGCGCCTGGTGCGGCCAAGGTGACGGCCTTCGCCGAGTATCCCGCGAAGGGCCGTGCGACATCGGGCGTCCGTTCCCACCGGTTCCTCAAGGGCGAAGACACCCTGCTGCTGGCGTGGGCCGGGCACGGGCCGGCCAAGGCTTCATCACTGGCCGGCGTTGCCAGGTCGCTGCCGCAGGAGCACGGCAGGCGGGACGGTTCAGGTATTCCCCTGTCCCAGGCAGTGGATGCGGTGGGTCCGGCCATGGCGTGGAGCGATCCGTCCTAGACTGCTGCCATGCCTATCATTCCTGATGAAAAGGACTGGACCTGGGTCCTTTCCCGGCCTTGCCCCGAGTGCTCCTTCGATGCTTCCACCGCCACACCGGCCACGGTGCCGGGCAGCGTGGAGAATATGCTTCCGCGTTGGCGGGCCGTCCTCCGCCGGCCGGAGGTCGCCGAACGCCCGGATGAACAGACGTGGTCGGCCCTGGAATACGCCTGCCATGTCCGCGACGTCTTCAGCCTGTTCGACCAACGGTTGAACCTGATGCTCGATACCGACGGCGCCCGGTTTGAGAACTGGGACCAGGACCGCAGCGCCGTCGAAAAGGACTACGCCAACACCGACCCCGCCGTCGTCAGCGCCGAACTGACGGCTGAGGGCCTCCAGATCGCGGAGTCCTTCGCCGGTGTCCCGGAGGCTGACTGGGGACGGCGGGGCCTGCGCAGCAACGGTTCCGAATTCACCGTCCTGACGCTGGCGCAATACTTCCTGCACGACGTCGTCCATCACCTCCACGATGTGGACGGCTGAGCGTTCGGCGTCAGCCGACCGGCACGGCAGCCGCGTCCGTCCGGGACGCCGCTGAGAGGTCCAGCCGGGCGTCATCCGGCTGGATGTCCGCCGGATTATGCGTGACCATAACCACAGTGCGGTCCTTCAGGCCGGCGCGGAGGTCTGCCAGCATCTCCCGTCCGGCCTGCGCGTCCAGATGAGCCGTGGGCTCGTCGAGCAGGATGACCTCGGCCCCCGTCAGGAGGGTCCGCGCCACGGCCAGCCGTTGCCGCTCGCCGCCGCTGAGGAACGAGCCGCCGGGCCCGATCCGGGTATCCAGCCCCGCCGGCAGCCGCGACACCATGGTGCTGAGGCCGACGGCGGTGAGTGCCGCTTCCAGCGCGGCGTCACCGGCCGCAGGCCCACCCGCGGCGGGGAGACCGAGCATCAGGTTGCCCCGCAGCGTCGAATCGAACAGGTGTGCCTCCTGGGGGCACCACGCAGCCGTGCCCGTCACTTCTGCCCGGCCCGTGGCGGCCGGCAGGAATCCCAGCAGGACGGCGAGCAACGTGGACTTCCCCGCGCCGGACGGTCCCGTGACCGCCAGCCAGGTGCCCGGTGCTGCCGTGGCCGAGATCCCGGAGAACACCGTTCCGGTGCCGGGCCAGGCGGCACCGACGTTCACGAGCTCAACGCCTGCGGCACGGCCGGGACGGGACGGAACAACGTGCAGGCCCTCGCTGTCCTGCTGCCCGTCCCGCCGGATTCCGCCGGACTCCGGTGTGCCTGTTTCCGCGGGGCCGCCGTCCAGCACGCCTGACTCCGCGACCCGGCGCATGACGCTCCGAAGCGCCGGGTACTGGCGTACCGCCGTCGTCATCGCTGCGTACGGTTCGACGAGCGCCAATTGCAGCAGCACAATGACCGCGGCAGTCGCGGGAGCCAGGGTGCCGGCGAGCACGCCAGGCGCGGTCAGCACGGCAGCGGCCAAAGCGGCGCTTCCGCAGGCTGCCACGGTCATGGCTTGGCCGAGGCCTTCGGCCCAGGCGGACCGCTGCGATGCCTTGGTGGCCAACCGGTCCTCGGAGCGCAGCGCGTCCAGGACGCCTGAGGCGATGCCGTTCGCGTGCAGCTCCGCGCGGGCATCGAGCGCAGCGGAGGTGCGCCGCAGGACGCCTGCCCGTAGGCTCTGTTCCGCTGTGGCCGAGCGGCGGTCCCCCCACAGGGCGGCCGCCGGCGCCACGAACAGGCTGGCAGCTGCCGCCAGGGCAACGGCCGGAAGGGCTTCCGGGGCCACCAGTGCGGTTGCCACCAGCGCTGAGGCAGCCACGGCAAGCGCGGTGACGGGCGGCAGGACAACCCGCGGCAGCAGGTCCCGGATTGTGTCGACGTCGTCAATCACCGTGCCCAGGACGTTGCCGCCCTGCAGGAGCCGCCGGAGTGAGAGTGCCTTCCGGCTCAGTGATTCCCAGAGCCGCCCGCGCAGCCGGGTGAGGGCGCCGAAGACGGCGTCGTGGAGCAGGAGCCGTTCCCAGTAACGGAGGACGGCGCGCCCCACCCCGAAGAACCGCACCCCGACAATGGCAGTGAGCAGGTACAGGATGGGCGGCTGTTCGCTGGCCCGGACAATGAGCCAGCCGGACAGGCCGGCGAGGGCCACCGCGAAAATGGCGGCAAAGGTGCCCGCCACGGCCGCCCCGGTGAACCGGCCGGCCACCGGTGAAAGCAGGCCGGCCAGGTGGCTGGCCGTACCGGCAGTCCGCGGCTCCCCCGCCGCGGAATTCTGCACTTTCGCAGTATCTTCGTTCGCAGCTTCCGGACCCTGGCCGTGCTCCAGCAGGCCCTTCGCCACAGCTTCGTCCCCGGTTGGGGACGTCGCAGCGGGGTCCGGCGGCGTGGTGATGCCGTGGGCCGATACGGGCACCAGATGGTCTGCCAGCTGGCGGGTCTGCTGGTCGTGGGCCACCAGGATGACGGTCACCTTGCCACGGAGCGCACGGATCGAGTCCTGCACCAACCCCGCCGAGACCCCGTCAAGGTGTGCGGTGGGCTCGTCGAGAAGCAGAACGGTGGCACCGGACCTGATACGGGCCAGCGCACGGGCCAGCGCAACACGCCGCAACTCCCCCGGGCTCAGTTCAGCCGGATGGTGCCCGGCAAGGTGCCCTGCAGCCGCTGCGGAGAGGCAATCCCTGGCCGCCTCGACAGCGCCGGCCGTTCCCTGGCCGGTTCCGCCGTTGAGGTACAGGAGGACCTCGTCGAGCACGGAGTCCGCCACCATGACCGGATGCTGGGGAACCCAGGCGATGGCGTTGCGCTCCAGGCCGGAGAGACGCCCCGAGACCGTGGTTCCGCCACCGTCGCCGACAGTCCCGGCCAGCACGCCCAGGACAGTGCTTTTGCCTGCGCCGCTGGGGCCGTCGAGGGCGGTGACCAGCCCGTGCGGGGCAGTGAAGGTCAAGGGCCCGACGGCGGGACGGGACCTTCCCGCGTAGGTGACAGTGAGGCCGGTGACGCTTACTCCGCCGGACCCGGGCACGGCAGGCCGGCTGCCGCCGTCGGACGCGGAAGGTTCGCTGCCCCGGGCGGGCAGCGGCCGCGGTTCGGGTGCGTCAGTGACCGCGCGTGTCGCGGCGAGCGCAGCGCGGCCGTCGTCACTGGCGTGGTGGGCCGTGCCCAGCTCGCGCAGCGGAAGGTAGCAGTCCGGCGCGAGAATCAGCGCCAGGAGCCCGGCTTCGAGGGGCATCCCGCCGTGCACCAGGCGGACGCCGATGAACACGGCAACCACTGCCACGGAAATCGTGGCGATGAGTTCCAGCGCCAGCGCGGACAGGAATGCGGTGCGCAGTGTCCCCATGGTCCTGGCGCGGTATTCCTCTGAGATTTCCTCAAGGGCCTTGCGCTGCGCGGTGGCACGGCCCAGGCCCACCAGGACGGGAAGGCCTTTGGCCAGTTCCAGCATGTGCGCCGAAAGCCTGGCCAGGCTTTCCTGGGCCTCGCGGACATGGTCCTCGGTGTACCGGCCGATCAGCACCATAAACAGCGGCACCAGTGGAACGGTCAGGACAATCACGACGGCGCTGACCCAGTCGGTGAACAGGATGCGGGCCCCGAGCAGCAGCGGGATCGCGGCGCAGTTCACCAGTGCGGGGAGGAACTGCGTGTAGTAGCTGTCCAGGGCGTCCAGCCCGCGTGTGGCCAGGACGGCCAGCCCGCCGTCGGCCGGGCCGGTGCTGCGGGCACCGTTCCGCAGTGCCCTGGCGAGCAGTTCGGACCGGAGTTCCTCCTTGATGCCCAGCGCGGCCCGGCGCGCGGCGATGCCTTGGGCCCACACGGTGGCGGACCTGAGGACAACCCCGGCCAGTCCCCACGGCAGCTGCTCGGGCCAGGCCGCGGTTCCGGTGGCCAGCCCGGCCAGCATGGCAGCGACGGCCTGGCCCATGAGGACCAGTGACAATGCCTTCAGCGCTGCCAGCAGGCCAAGCCAGTAGATGGCGGAGCGGGTGGCCGGTCCGGACGGAAAGTCTGGGCGCACGGCCGGTCAGCCCTTCGTGGTGAAAGCCTTGAGGGCAATCGCCGGCAGGAAACTGTGGGCCGCGGGGATGTGGGACGCGCTGACACGGCGCCGGAACACCCAATAGGTCCACGCCTGGTAGGTGATCACGAGGGGCAGCCCAACCGCGGCCACTACGCTCATGAGTCCTAGCGTGTAGTCGGATGAGGAGGCGTTGGCAATGGTGAGGTCAAACGCCGGGTCGAGGGTGGAGGGCAGCACCACCGGGAAGACAGCCCCGAAGATCGACGCGCTGCCAAGGACGAGGAAAGCCCCCATCGCCATAAACGCCCCGCCTTCGGAGCCCCGCCGGGCCAGGACCCACGCAGCCACTGCGGCCAGCACGGCCACGATCACCGCCGCCCAGGTCCAGGGCTTGCCCGTGAGGAACTGGATGATCAGTGCCCAGCCGGCCAGCGGCAGCAGCAGGACCGGGAGCAGCCGGACGAACCAGCGGCGCGCGCGGTGGCGCACGTCGCCGTCGGTCTTCAGTGCCAGGAACGCCAGCGCATGCAGCAGCGAGAAGCCCGCCACGGCCAGCCCGCCCAGCACGGCGTAGCCGCTGAACCAGGCGAAGGCGCCCCCAACGCGGTCGCCGTTCGCGTTCAGCGGCAGGCCGGTGGTGGTCAGGGCAAGGGCAGCGCCGACGCCGAAGGCGGCGAAGAAGGAACCCAGGGCGATGGCCCAGTCCCACCGTGCCCGCCAGGCGTCAGTGTCCCCCTTGCCGCGGTATTCGAACGCCACTGCACGGAAGATGAGGGCCACCAGCACCACCAGGAGCGGGAGGTAAAGGGCCGAAAACAGGGACGCGTACCAGAGCGGAAACGCCGCAAAGGTTGCGGCACCCGCCGTGACGAGCCAGACTTCGTTGCCGTCCCAGACCGGGCCGACCGTGTTCAGCAGCACCCGGCGTTCGGTGTTGTTCCGCGCGAACAGCTTCATCAGCATGCCGACACCGAGGTCGAAGCCTTCAAGGAAGAGGTAGCCGGTCCACAGCACCGCGATGACGATGAACCAGATGGTGGGAAGCAGTTCCATGCTCGAGTATCCTCTGCTCTTCTTAGTAGGCGAATGCCAGGACGTCGTCGGCAGGCGTTGTGGTGCCGGGTCCCTCCGGACCCTTGGTGGCGTCCGCGTTGTCATCGGCCGGGACACGGGCCAGTTCCGGCATCGCCGACACCACGCCGCCCCGGATGTACTTGACCAGGAGTTTTACCTCCACCACCAGCAGGACTGCGTAGATCGAGGTCAGAACGACCAACGAGGTCAGCAGTTCACCGGCCGATACTCCCGGCGAGACTGCGGCCGCCGTGAACATAAACACCTGGTCGATGCCGTTCATGTCGGGGTTGGGGGCCACCACAAACGGCTGCCGGCCCATCTCGGTGAAGATCCAGCCGGCGGCGTTCGCGCCGAACGGTGCCATGATCCCGAAGACTGCCAGCCGCATCAGCCAGCGCGATTCAGGCACGGTCCCTTTTCGGGTCAGCCACAGCGCGATGAGCGCCGCCAGGGCCGCGATGCCGCCGAAGCCGATCATCATCCGGAAGCCCCAGTAGGTGACTTCCATGACCGGGACGTACTGGATCTCCTGGCCTGCCCGCTCGCCGTAGATGGGGTTGTCCGGCAGGTTGGTTCCGTAGTCGGCCTTGTACTGGTCCAGGAGGCTGTTGACGCCCTTGACCTCGGTGGTGAAGTCGCCCTTGGCGAGGAAAGACAGGATGCCGGGTACTTCGATCACGGCCGTGATGTCATCACAGTTCTTGGAGCCCAGGTTCCCGACGCTCAGCACGGAGAAGCCCGTACCGTCGTGGCAGGCGGCTTCGGCCGCGGCCATCTTCATGGGCTGCTGCTCAAACATCAGCTTTCCCTGGAGGTCACCGGTCAGGGCGGTGCCGGCGAACGAAATCATGGCGACGACGGCGCCGATCCGCAGGGAGCGGATCCAGACGTTGTAATCGGTCCGGTCCCGTCCCGGGATCGCTGCTTCGCCGGGAACCACCTTGCCGTCAGGCCCGATGGTATCGATGCCGTCCCGGCGGCGCCGCCAGAGGTGGTACCAGGCGATGCCCAGGAGGAAGCCGCCGGCCACGGCCAGCGCTCCCATCAACGTGTGCGGCACTGCCACAAGCGCCGTGTTGTTGGTGAAGACGGCCCAGGCATCTGTCATGACCGGGCGGCCGTCCTGCATCTGGACGCCTACAGGGTGCTGCATCCAGCTGTTGGCAACAATGATGAAGTAGGCGGAGAAGACTGATCCCACAACGGCTATCCAGAGGCACGCAAGGTGGATGCCGGGCTTGAGCTGCTTCCAGCCGAAGATCCAGAGGCCCAGGAACGTGGACTCCACAAAGAAGGCCAACAGGGATTCCAGTGCCAGCGGCGCGCCGAAGACGTCGCCAACAAATCGGCTGTACTCGCTCCACGCCATGCCGAACTGGAATTCCTGCACGAGGCCTGTAGCCACACCCATGATGAAGTTGATCAGGAAAAGCTTCCCCCAGAACTTGGTCATCCGAAGGTATTCCACCTTGCCGGTGCGGTGCCAGAGCGTCTGCATCACGGCCACCACCAGGCCAAGGCCGATGGTGAGGGGCACCATCATGAAGTGGTAAACGGTGGTGATGCCGAATTGCCAGCGTGCGATTTCCAGAGCTTCCACAGCAGTCCCTCAGGTTGGCGGTTCAGTTCTTCTACAATCCGTAGAACTTTGACTTCTACAGAGTGTAGAACAATGCGGGGAGCACTGTAAACCAACAGTTCCACGTAGTGATTACCCCCACAAGACCAGCGGCGCGCCCTGTGTTCTACCGTACGTAGAAACTCAGGCGAAAAGCGGGTAAATTTGTTCTTGTATCTATTGCGCTTACTGCAGTCACCGCGGCCGTCACAGGCCGGGTGCGGGGAATCGAAGGAAGTATTTGAATGGCAAGTCTTGGCGAACTTGAACGGGCAGTGATGGACCTGCTCTGGGCGGGCCACGAAGCAGCCACTGCGAACACCCTCCGCGACAAACT
>DASSIA010000093.1:0-3481 GCA_035692345.1 Arthrobacter sp.
AGAAGAACCTGTTCGGCCTGGTCGTCCAGGGTGTGGCCCAACAGGATTGCGGTGGCTCCCTGTTCTTTTGCTGCGGCTTCCAGGGCGGCGTGGCGTGCATCCCTGGCGGCAGCCTCCGGGCCCATCCCGGTACCGGCGACGGTAACGGTCCGGAGGTCCACCGGGGAGAGGCCCAATTCCTTCAGTGCCTGGACGGCGGCCGCAGCCACCTGGGCCGAGCCCTCCTGCAGCTGGTGGTCCACCACCACGGCGCCGACCGTCAGGGGGTGCCCGTCAACGTGGCCGCGGCGGGCAAAGTAGGCTGCCACCGCCGCGAGGGCCAGCGAATCCGGGCCGCCGCTGCAGGCCACCAGCACGTGGGCCGGATAGCCGGCCTCCGCCAGGGCGTTCCGGACCATTTTGCGTGCCGTGCCGACGACCGGCGCCAGCCTGCCGGGCCGCCGTCGTCCGCTTGGAGCCTGGCGGGCGTCCGGCACCGGAGCGTCCGGAACCTGAGCGTCCGGCACCTGGGAAGAATCCGGCACTTACAGGCCCATCCGGTCAACCCACAGCTTGGAATCGTGGATTTCGGGCTCGGTGGGCAGGTTGTCCGCGGATTCCCACACCCGGTTGAAGCCTTCCATGCCGGCCACATCCACCACCGCACGGACAAACTTGGCGCCGTCGGAGTACTGGCGCATCTTGGCGTCCAGGCCCAGCAGGCTGCGGATGAATTTCTCGATCACACCGCGGTCCTTGCCGCGGTCGGTGAAGCGCTGCCGGATGGTCCTGACCGAAGGGACGATGCTGGCGTCCACGGCGTCCATCACCACGTTGGCATGGCCCTCCAGCAGGCTCATCACTGCCGTCAGGTGCGACAGGGACGCCTTCTCCTCGGGGTTCTGCAGCAGGTCCAGGATGGCGCCACGGCCTGGTGTATTGCCCGTGATGGACCGGTCCTTGAGGGAGCGGGCGGCGGCGGAGGCACGCTCCATCAGCGAATCTACGTTGCCCAGCAGGTGCCCGCTGAGGTTGTCGATCTCGGACAGCATGTGGTGGCGGAGCCAGGGCGCGGCCGCGAACTGAACGCGGTGCGTCTGCTCGTGCAGGCACACCCACAGCCTGAAATCCTCCGGCGCGACATTGAGCTCGCGCTCCACAGCCACGATGTTGGGCGCCACGAGCAGCAGCCGGCCACCGGACGGCGCTTTGGACCCTTCCGCAAGCGCGGCGAACGGATCGTACTGGCCCAGGACCTTGCTGGACAGGAACGCCAGGACGGCGCCGAGTTGGCTTCCCGTGATGGCGCCGCTGACGCTGGCCGCAGCCGGGCTGACGTTGCCGCGGCGGCTTTCGAGCATCTTTTCCATGGCGGGTTTGAGCATCACCGCGAAGCTCTGGGTGTTGGCCTTGGCCCAGCTGGCCCGGTCAACCACCAGGACTGAGGAGTCGCGGAGGTCACGTGCGGCTTCGAGGCCCGTGATTTCGTGGACATAAGGCACAGACGCGTCCGCGAGACTGCGGAGGCTGTCCACGGCCTCGCCGATTTCCGCCGCCTTGAGTGTTGGACCGGCAGACGACAGCCGGGCCGCCGTGGATGCGGCCAGGTCCCAGTTGATCAGGGCCTGGGCCGGGCTGGACGATGCCGGTGCTGACGAATCACGCGCAGTGGACTCCATACTCCCCATCAGATCACAGCGGACGGCGGATGGGCCTTAAGTTCGCTGACCGGCGAACGGCCGTTGAACAGCGGTTCCACGCTAGCGGCAGCCACAGGCCGCGAGCGCCGTTGCGGCCCGGTCAAGGGCGTCCCTGTTCCCGGCCGCGCCCGGGGTCAGCCCGTTGCCGATGAAGGAGAAGACCAGGAGCCGCCCGTCTGCGTCCACCACGTACCCGCTCAGTGCAATCACGGAGTTCAGGGTCCCGGTCTTGGCCCGCACCAGTCCGGCTCCGCGGGCGGTGCCGCCGTCCCCGTAGCGGGAGCCCAAGGTTCCGGTGAGCCCGGCCACCGGGAATCCGTCCAGCGCCGCCCGCAGCCTGGCGTCGGTCCCGGTGGTGATGGCGCGTACCACTTCGACGAACTGGCGGGCTGAAACCTGGTTCGCGGTTGCCAGCCCGGACACGTCCGCCAGCGTCATGGTGCCGGTAGCGACGCCCAGGTCCGCGAGCCGTGCGCGGACTGCGCCGGTGGCGCCTTCATTGCTGGCGGGCTCCCCGGCCGCTGCGGCAGTCATCCGGCCCAGGACTTCAGCCAGATAGTTGTCAGAGGTCTGCAGCATCAGGTCCACCTGCTGGCCGACGGTGGCGGACTGCACCTCGGCCAGGACCGCCGGGCTGCCTCCGGGAGCGCCTGCCGTGGATGCGGGCGGGGTGTAACGCTCGACGCCGGCCGCCACAGTCAGTCCCGCAGCGGCACCTGTCGCCTTGAGCTGCGCAGCGAATGCCTCCGCGGTAGTGACGGCTGAGTCCTGCGGGCGGGGGCCGGTGGTCACAGCCGGGTCAAAACGCGCAGAGTTCAGCGCCAACGGAAACACAGGGGCCACTTCGCCGGCTGTAACGTCGCCGTCAGCCCACCCCGGATTCAATGGTGGCCCGGTGAACAGGGAGTCGTCCACGAAAACCTTCAGCTCGCCGGTGGTTCCGGCCGCGTGGAGGGCGTTCACGGCGGCGGTGGCCAAGGTGGCGAGCCCGGCGTGGCCCATCACCTGGCCGGGCCGGGACTCGCCGGCTCCGAGGAGGACGTCCCCGCCGCCGGCCAGTACCACCTGGTTGGCGGCGGGCCCGGCCAGGACCTTGGTGCTGAATCTATGGCCGGGCCCCAAGGCCCGCAGGGCCGCCACCGCGGTGAGCAGCTTCATGTTGGAAGCGGGAATCCGGTATTCCGAACCGCCGCGATCAAACAGGACCTGGCCGGTGAGCGCATCCTGGACGAGCCCCGTGATGGTGCCGTCGCCGTCGGGCTTTAACAATGTTTCCAGCTGTGCGGTGACGGCGGAAGGTAGCGGCACCGGCGCCGAAGCCGTCAGCGGGGCCAGTCCCTGCCGGGCGGAAAGCGTGGCCGGGAGCTGCTGCCACGGGGGCACTTCAGGTCTCGCCGCGGGCGGCGGGCTGACGAAAGCAGGGGCAACCAGCCACGCGGCGGGGAGGGCCAGGACGACGATCAAGGCCAGGAGCAGTGCCGCGGGCCAGGCCCGCAGTTTGCGCCGGAACGCGTCCTTGAACCCTGCGGGGGCCGATGTTTCGTTCATGCTGGTGCTGGTCCTCAAGTCCTGAAATTTCCCCGCAAGTTCCTGAAACCTGGGCCTCTCGCTATATCCTCAATAGTAGTCGGCGGCACCGACACTCCTTTGCTGAGCGTCAAATGTGCTGCGAACCCCCTGCAACTGCCGAGGAGCATTCCATGAAGCATGACGTGACCATCGAGATCCCCAAGGGATCCCGCGTCAAGTACGAAGTTGACCACGAGACCGGCCGCGTCCGCCTGGACCGCGTCCTCTTCACC
>DASSIA010000094.1:0-10139 GCA_035692345.1 Arthrobacter sp.
GTGACCGAGGACTCCCAGCTCCGGCAGCCCTTCCTGGAAACCCAGGCCCTGGTGACCATCATCGGCAACCTCCTGGACAACGCCGTCGACGCCGTCGCCACCGAGCCCGTCCCCCGCAACGTGAGCATCCATCTGGACGACGCGTCCGGAATCTTCATCGCGGTGACGGACAGCGGGCCTGGCGTCCCGGCGTCGGAAGTCCACGAGGTTACCACCGACGGCTTCACCACCAAAGACAGCCAGCCGGGCATGCGCCGCGGGATCGGCCTGGCCCTCGTGGCGCGGATCGTTCACCGGGCAGGGGGGACAATGGATGTGTTCCCTGGCCCGGGCGGCCGGTTCGAGGTTTGGATCCCGGCACCCGAGGTTGACCTACCACCGCCCACCCCTTCCCTGCAGAAATGAAAAACGTATGATCCGCACCCTGGTGGTCGACGACGACTACCGCGTCGCACGCATTCACGCTGCCCGCGTGGCAAGGATTGAAGGCTACGAGTGCGTGGGCGAAGCCCACACCGGCGCCGAGGCGAGGGAAGCGATCGCCCGGCTGAAGCCGGACCTGCTGCTCCTTGACGTGTACCTCCCTGACGAGGACGGGATCAGCCTCCTGCGGTCCCTGCATGACCAGGGGGAGGAAGTGGACGCCATCATGATCACGGCGGCCCGGGACATTGAAACTGTCCGGGCGGCAAAACGCGGCGGGGCTGTGTACTACCTGGTCAAGCCTTTCGGCTTCGAGCAACTGCAGGCCCAGCTGGACGCGTACAGGGTCTTGAAGCAGGAATCGGAGTCCCGGACGGTTGCCGACCAGGCCGCCGTCGACCAGCTTTTTGGCCTGCGGAACCCGCGCCCGGCGCAGCCGCCCTCACGGCGGCTGCCGCCTACCATGCAGAAGGTACTGGACGCGATCACCAACGACGCCGGGCCGCTGAGCGCCAGCGACATCTCGGACAGCATCGGCATCAGCAGGCCCACCGCCCAGCGCTACCTCAGCGAACTTGAACGCAAGGGACACATCCAGCTGCACCTCGTCTATGGCAGCACCGGAAGGCCCGTCAACACCTATTTGCCGCGCCGGGGCTAGCTAGTTCTTGGCGCGCGCCTGGACCAGGTTCGCGAACGGCAGCCGGCCGTGGTCCGCGACGAAGGCTGCGTGGTACCTGGCCTCGGCGTCATTGACCTCATCCGCGGGCACCTCTTTCCACGCGATGATGAGTTCGTCCGTGTGGGTCAACTGCCAGATCAGCCGGCCGTCCCAATGCCCCGGCAGCAGGCCCCGCCCGAAGTCCAGGAACTCCTTGATCTGATTCCGGAGGCCGCGGTTGCCCTTGCTTCCGGGCCCGGCTTTGCCAAGGTAGAGAATGTCCGCGCCGTCCACCCATTCCGCCAGGACGGCCTCCGCAGGCAGGGTGGGATTCTTTTTCTTGAAGGTCCCCGCCTTGCTGATCTTCAGGAAGTGCGGCTCAAATTCGTTGGGCCGCAGTACGGCGAACACGCCGGTGCCCTGCGGAACCCTCATGATCTCAAGGCTGTCGAAGCTCCGGAAGCCGGCGAAGCCGTCGGACTTGAGCGTTTTCCTGTTCATCCTGACGACGTTACCGGGCCGGGCGCCGGTCAGGAGCCAACTTTCCACTGCACACCTAAAGGTCCTAAAGCGTAGAGTAGCTTTAGACGCCTGTTTCTGGACGCCGTGCTGCTGAGGGAGAGATCGTGACGATTGACTGGGACGAAAAAAAGGCCCTGCTACAGGAACCAAACATCGCGGCGGTAACGCAGCTTTGCGACGAACTGATGGAAAAGAAGCCAGGGTCTGTTGTCCCCTACATCGACCCCGTGCATGACGAGGACGAATGCCGGATCGTCACCCTTCAGGTCAGCCCCGGCAAAGGCACCGAATCCGGCTTCGTCTCCCTGCACAACGACGACGACGCCGCCCGCCGCGCCACCCAGATTTACGAACTTGCCGAGCTTGATCCGCGCTATGTGATGCCGTGGAACGCGTATCCGTGGGTGCGGGATCCGGAGCTTCCGTCGGCGTTGAACGTCCAGGAAAAAACCGACGGGCTGCGGCCATTCCGGCAGTTCCTGAAGATCAACCGCCGCGTCTCGGCAGTCATCGCCCACGGCACGGACGCTTCCACGTTCCTCACCCTCTTCGAGAAGACGTACCATTCCTCCCTGAAGAACAGCGGCATCAAAATCTACAAGGCCAGCGCGCTTGGCGGGCGGGCCTTTGCTGTTTCCGAAGCCAAGCAGGATGACCTCCTGGCCAAGAGCGTGGAGACCTACAAGGACGCCATGCAGAGGGCCGGCATCCAGCACCTGTAGCTCCCCCGCGGGTGCTTCAGCCTTCCAGCAACCGCCTCCGGTGCTTGAGCTCCTTCACCCACGCCCTGGTGACCATGTCCGGGAAGGGCGGGCCGCCGTCGTCGTTCCTTCCCGGAGCGCCGATGCCGGCGAACGCGGTGCCCGCCTCCAGGTCGGCAATCAGCGGGCCGGATGCCTTCAAGGCCAGTTCCACCACTTGGGCCGCCGTGCGATCCGGCAATCCCAACTCCGCTGCCCAGCCCAGGAAGTGGCGGCGCGAAATCCCGCTCCGTTTCCCGTTCAGGGTCAGTGCCAGGGTCTTATCGCCGTAGACCACTGTGGAGGGAATGTCGTAGACCGGGGCGATGGTCCACTCCCCGTGCGGCTGCTGGACCATGGAGACGTTCTTGGCGTGCAGGTCCCCGTTGCCGCTCAGCCACGCAAACGCCCCCTGGATGGCCAGGTTCCTGAGGGCCGGAAGCGGTGCCGCGCAGTAGTCGGCCAGCGCGTGACAGACCTGGCTGTAGCTCACGTTGTATTTGTCCGCCGGGTACAGTTTCAGGACCTGTGCCCCGTCCTCCACAGCCAGCCGCCGAACCTCGTCGGGGCCGCCACCGGGAAGCGGGACGCGGTCGAAGCGTTCCACGAGCAGCCCGGGCCGGCCTGCCACATCCCTGATCAGCTGGACCCCGCTCAGCGGAATCCGGAGTTTGGCCGCGTAGCTGAACATCAGGAGCTCGTTCTCCACCACATGCGGGAATTCCGGGGCATTGAGCTTGAGGATGAAGCGCCTGCCGGCGCTGGCCACGGGCAGGGAGATCATGCCGGCCGACAACTTGTCCTGCACTCCCGCCAGGGCCACGGGGTCGATGAGATCGGGGTCGCCCAGGAGCTGGTCGAAGTCCACCGGCAGCTGGGGATCCAGCTGGACGGCGTGCTCGTCCGGGTCCAGCGGTTCGCCGTGGCCAACGATCTGGACGTCGCCCACCGGGTTCCCGCCGGCGGCGATCAGGAGGGACAGGTCGTCGTCGGCGCTGGTCTTGATGGAGCGCCGCAGGGCATTGAGCCGGCGCCCCTCCGGCAGAAGGCCGGTGAAATAGGGTGGCGCGGCACCCGCTCCCGCGTCGACCGGCTCCATGGTGAGGGGCAGGGAACTGGCGACGGCGGGTCCCCCCGCAGTGAGGTAGGCCGGAAGGTAGCTGAACCGGGTGCCGCCGTCGTGCCGTTCAAGCCGCGCGGCGAGGACACCGGCCTTGTAGATGTCAGCGACGCGGTGTTTCATTGGTGCGTTTCCCGGCCGGCGGGGCCTGCGAGCGCACGGGCAGCGTGGCTGGTCCTCGTGCCGAGCCGGAGCTCCAGGCCCAGTGCGTCCAGTACGGCAAGCAGGGAATCCAGCTGAATACTTGGCTTGCCCTGCTCGACAAACCGGACAAAGCGTTCCGATACCCCGGCCATGTCCGCGAGATCCTGCTGGGTGAGGCCAAGCCGTCCCCGGCGGGCGCGTACTTCCGCAGCGAGCAAATCCTCGAATACCCCGGCCATGGCGCCCCCCTCGGTACGATCGTTCCGTTTTGGTTCCTGTGTCGAAGCCTACGCCTGGCGAGGCTTTCCGGAAAGAGGCAGATCGGCACGAACGTACCGACATGGAAATGGTGGCGTTCCCACCGGCCGCTACTGATTCAGCGGAGCGAGCTGAATCTGCTTCGCAAGCGCGTACGCGGCCGGTTGATCGCTGCCGCTCCCGACGAATACACGGCCGACAGCGAGGACGGAATTGCTGGGCGACGGAATCTGCGTCATGCCGTGCGGCACGGTTCCCTTCCAGCCGGGCCCGCTGAGAAGGTAGTCGCCGGCCTTGGTTCCCGTGGCACGTTTGCCGACGTAGGCAAAATTGGCGCTGGTCGACGGGGCGGCGAACTGCACGCAGTAGTACCTTCCCTCCATATCCGGCGTGTGGAGGACGAGCGGTCCCTTCCGCAGGTCGAGCCAGCCGGCGATGTAGAGCACGTCGTCGGTGCCGGTCCCCATCAAGCTCCCGTTCGACGCCGACGAAGAGATGCCGGGCTCCGTATACAGGGTGTTGACGGGGATCGGGCCGCCGCTGAAACCACGCTTGAGAATCGCCCTCTTGAAGCCTGCCACCGTGATACGCGGCCAAAAGTAAATGAACGCCGGCGCACCAAGCGCCCACACGATGACCGCCGCTACGGCCAGCGGAATGACCTCGGTCCAGCCGCGGGAGATCCGCGCGTAGATGACCCATGCGAACACGGCCAATATGACGGCGGCGATGGGGTAACCGTATTTCACAATAAGGCGGTTCATCTCAGCGCACCTTAACCACTGGCGGCACGCGGTACGTGCCATTGAGGATCGCCGCACCGGGCAGATACGCGCGGAGCATTAGTTTGAAGGTGCCGGCGGGGGTTGGCAGCCAGTTCTGCTCGTGCCCGGCTGGAGCCTTTTGCTGGAGATAGATATCGATTGAACCGTCGGCGTTTCTTGCGAGAGCTGAACGATCGTTAAAGCTGGAGCGGCTACCCGGAGTGTTCACCATGTACCCGACGACATCGGTCAGGGTGAGCGACCAGAAAGCGTCATTCGGCGGGAGTTGCCCTTCCGGAAACCGCAGGACGTAGTCGTGCGTGCCGCTGAGCGTCCCCCTGGAGCCGTCCGTCTTGGCCGTCCAGTACGCGGCCTCTTCAAAAACATTGACGACTGGCAGGGCTTTGGCGCAGGCGGCCCGTACAAGAATGCCATTTCCGGGCTGGCCGCTTTTGGTGATGCTGCTCCAGCCGTTGACCCTGGTTGTTATGGCCCTGGCGACGGCGTTCATGATGAGAATTGCCGTCAGGAACGCCAGGGTGGCGCCGATGATTACCCCCTGCACCACACCGGAGCTTGAGACCCACGAGAGGACATTCGTCATGTCCACACAGTACTGCTCCAGATGGGCCGAGTGGCGTTGCCTTGGCGCCCCCTCGCTGAGCAGCTCGAAGGGCCTGCCGCATACTGCCCAATCGGTGGCGCGGCGGGGAGAAAGGCGGGAGAATTAAGTACCGCAATCAGAAGAATCCGAAGGAGCCAGCAGGCATGCATGCTCCGGCGTTACCGCGCCCGGTGGAGCGACTCGACGGGTACCTGCCCATCGAGGACCACGGCCTCATCGGCGACGGTTCAACGTGCGCCCTGGTAGGCCGGGACGGCGGAATATCCTGGCTTTGCCTGCCCGAATTCGACAGTCCTCCGTTCCTGGCCGGCATTCTGGACGCTGACGCGGGCGGACTCTTTGAAATCACTCCCGTCCCGCTTGTTTCCGCTACGCAGCGGTACACCGAAGATTCCGGCGTGCTGGTTACCTCACTGCTCTCGGACCACGGCCTGCTCAAGATCACCGACTGCCTCACCCTGCGCTCCGGCGCCAATCTTGCGGAGCCTGTTCCGGCGGGCCGCTGTGAACTCCTGCGGCACGCACAGGCGGTGGGCGGGGACATCCGGGTCCGGGTGAGCCTTACCCCGAAGGCCGGCACCACCTTTGACCAACTGGCAGCGGGGTGGAGGTTTGACTGGCGCGTAGGGGGCACCTCGGAGGTCTACCTCTGGTCCTCGGTTGAACTGCGCCCCGAAGGGCCGGGACTCCGTGCCGAACTCACGCTCCGCGCAGGCGAGTCGCTCACAGTGTCCCTGCACTGGTCCGGGCGCTTCCGGTTAAGGCACCGCCCGGACGCAAAGAAGCTGATCGACCAGACGGTGGGCGCCTGGCGCGAGTGGGCATCGGGCCTGGATTGTGAGGGCTCCCAGGCGGAGTTGATGAAGCGCTCGGCCATCACCCTGAAGCTGCTCGATCATGCCGAGACCGGCGCCATCATGGCGGCCGCCACCTCTTCCCTCCCGGAATGGCCCGGCGCTGACCGCAATTGGGATTACCGCTACACATGGGTTCGGGACGCCTCGTTCTCCAACTATGTGTTCCGCCGGATCGGCGATCCCAGTGATGCCGATGTGTTCCTCGCCTGGGTGCTCACCAATGTGGAGCGCGACGGCGTGCCCCACGTTATGTACGCCCTGGACGGTTCGCAGCCGCCGGAGGAAGTGGTGGATCCCGTGCTGCGGGGTTATCGGGGCTCCGCTCCTGTGCGCTGGGGAAACGGCGCGATCCACCAGATACAGCACGATGTCTACGGCGAAATCGTGGACATCGCGTACCAGTGGTCCGGCAGCGGGCAGCCCGTGGACAAACAGCTGTGGACGGCCCTGACACCCATTGTGGAAGCCGCCATCGCCAGCTGGAAAACACCGGACAGCGGGCCGTGGGAAGTGCGCAGCGCCGGCCGGCCGTTCACGTACTCGGCGGCCATGTGCCACGTGGCTCTTGACCGGGCCATCCAGATCGCCCAAAAGCACAGGTTGCCCTATCCTCACAGGCGCTGGCAGTCTGCGGCACGGGAAATACGTGACGCGGCTCTGGGCCTGTCCTGGAACGCGGAGCGGCGCACTTTCACCGAACAGCTGGGCGGCCAGGGCGGGCTGGACGCCTCCCTGTTAGCGCTTCCAATCAGGAATGTCATCTCGTTCAATGACCCGCGGATGGTGTCAACAACAGAGGCGGTCGCGGCAAGCCTGGACGCTGGAAACGGGCTGCTGTTCCGCTACCTGCCCAACGAATCGCCCGATGGCCTCCAGGGTGGCGAAGGCGCGTTCCTGCTGTGCAGCTTCTGGCTGGTGGACAACCTGGCCGGGCAAGGCCGCCTTGACGAGGCCCACGAACTCTACGAATCGCTCTGCAGCCGCGCAAACCACCTCGGCCTGTTCCCCGAACAGATCCATCCGGACACAGGCGAATTCCTCGGCAACTTCCCCCAGGCATTCAGCCATGTTGGCGTGCTGGCCAGCGGGCTGCGGCTCCTGAAGGCGCAGCGTCGAAAGGCTGGCCAACCTGATTGGAGCTAGTGGTTGCCACCGGTGATACTGGCCTACTGTTAGGGCAAGGCCCCGGAGCAGGGCCCCCCAACGAAGGTCGGAGGCGAGCCGTGACCAGCCGGAAACAGCCGCGAGGGATCCCCCTGGGCGGTGCCTGCGGATGAGCACGTTCATCGACGGCGTCCTGAACGTCAGTCCACTGGTGGCCTACATCCTGGTGTTCTGTCTGGTGTTCGCCGAGGATGCCCTGTTTGTTGGCTTCGTCATCCCCGGCGAAACCGCCGCGGTACTCGGCGGAGTGGTGGCCAGCCGCGGTCAGGTGCAGCTGTGGATGATGCTGGTTCTGGTGGTCCTCGCCGCCATCACAGGGGACAGCGTGGGCTATGAGGTGGGCAAGCACTTCGGGCCCAGGCTCCTGAAACTGAAGATCTTTAACCGGCACCGCGACCAACTCGAAAAAGCACAGGATTTCCTGCGACGCCGGGGTGGCTCCGCCGTCTTCCTGGGCCGCTTCACCGCCTTCTTCCGCGCCGTGATGCCTGCCCTCGCCGGAACGTCGCGGATGCCCTACGGGAAGTTCCTTGCGTACAACGCCACCGGTGGGATTATCTGGGGCGCGGGCTTCGTCCTGCTGGGCTTCCTCGCCGGCAATTCGTACGAAGCAGTGGCCAAGGCAGCCGGCCGGGACATCGCCGTCGTGATTGGAATTGTGGTGGTCCTCGCGCTGATCATCTGGCGCATCCGGTCCCACCGGAGCAAACACACGACGGATCACAGCCGCTAGTTACCCCGGTTCTTGACACTGATTGGTGACAGGTGTCATAGTCTTCCTATGGACCTGTTGGACAGCTGGACAGCTAGACAAGATCGAGTGGTGCGGGTAGGCGCCGCTGAAGCTGTCTTTGCCTCCCTGCGGGGGGCCATCGAAGGCGGCAAGATTCCGGTCGGTACGCGCCTGGACTCGGAGACCTCCCTGGCCAAGCAGTACGGCGTGAGCCGCACCATGGTCCGGGAAGCCCTGCGTTCCTGCACCGCCCTGGGGCTCACCGCTACCCATACCGGCAAGGGCACGTTTGTCATCGCCGACCGGGTAGCCCAGGACCTCAAGCTCGGCAAATACTCCGCCCGCGCCCTGGTGGAGGCACGGCCCCACATCGAAGTGCCTGCAGCGGGGCTTGCCGCCGAGCGCCGCAGCAACGAAGACGTGGAGGCGCTCCGGGAAATTCTCCAGGAGATGTCCCGGGCGGATGACCTGCAGCAGTGGGTGCTCCTGAACACCGAGTTCCACGCCACAATCGCCCGGTGCAGCGGAAACGGCGTCTTTGAGCAGTTTCTGTCCGACATTGTCGATGCCATGGCGAACCAGTCGAACACGCTTAACCTCGTGGCAGACCGGCGTGCCGAGTCCGGCGAAGAACATGCCCGCATCTTCGAAGCCATCGAGAGCGGCTCCGTACAGGGTGCACGCGACGCGATGACCCAGCACCTGCATGGCGTGGAATGCGCCTTGAGCACCATCGTCCCCGGAGGGAAGACGCCGTCCGGCCTCATCGCGTAGTCCACCCGCACCCCTAAGTCCCACCCTGCCCGCCCTCCTCAGGAGTGGGCGTGCTGTCCCCAACTGTTCCGCGCCTGCCTGCCCAGCGGGCAGCTCAACCGTGCCTCGAGCACGCCCTGAACCTATTCCGTCCAAGCCCGTCAACGAAGCCCTGTGAGGACCACAATGACCACCAGCCTGACCGCCCTTGATGCCATCCCGGAGACCCGGTCCGAGCATGACCTCCTGGGTGACCGCGACGTCCCCTTCCACGCCTACTGGGGTGTCCACACGCTCCGTGCCGTGGAAAACTTCCCCATCACGGGGCAGCCGCTGGCCTCCAACATGCATCTGGTCCGCGGACTGGCTGCCGTGAAGCTCGCCGCCGCCCGCACCAACCACGAACTCGGCCTGCTGGACGCCGAACGCGCCCAGGCGATCGGACAGGCCTGCACCGACGTGATGAACGGCCTGCTCAGCGACCAGTTTGTGGTGGACGTGATCCAGGGCGGTGCCGGAACGTCGTCGAACATGAACGCGAACGAGGTCATTGCCAACCGCGCCCTCGAAATCCTCGGCCACCCCAAGGGTGACTACGCCCGCCTGCACCCCAATGACCACGTGAACCTCAGCCAGTCCACCAACGATGTGTATCCCACCGCCGTGAAACTGGGCACCATCTTCGCCGGCCGGGAACTGCTGGACGCGCTGGCCGAACTCGAGGAAGCCTTCGCCGCCAAAGCCCTGGAATTCCGGACCGTGGTGAAGATGGGCCGCACGCAACTGCAGGACGCCGTCCCCATGACGCTGGGCCAGGAGTTCGGCACCTACGCCATCACCATCGGCGAGGACCGGCTGCGCCTGGCCGAGGCGGAGCTGCTCATCCACGAAATCAATCTCGGCGCCACGGCCATCGGCACCGGCCTGAACGCCCCCGCCGGCTACGCCGAGGCAGCCTGCCGGCACCTGGCCGAGATCACGGGCCTTCCCCTGGTCACCGCCGTCGACCTCATCGAAGCCACGCAGGACGTCGGCGCCTTTGTGCACCTGTCCGGCGTGCTCAAGCGCGTGGCCGTGAAGCTCTCCAAGATCTGCAACGACCTCCGCCTGCTCTCCTCCGGCCCCCGCGCCGGCTTCGGCCGCCATGGTGATGGTGACGTCGTTGCCGATGACCTCGTAGGCCACCTGGCTGACCACTTCCGGGATGACCGGGTTGATCTTGCCGGGCATGATGGAGGAGCCGGACTGGACGGCCGGCAGGTTGATCTCGCCGAAGCCGGCGCGCGGGCCGGAAGAGAGCAGCCGGAGGTCATTGCAGATCTTGGACAGTTTCACGGCGACCCGCTTGAGCACGCCCGAGAGGTGGACAAAAGCG
>DASSIA010000095.1:0-3415 GCA_035692345.1 Arthrobacter sp.
GCGGCATGCGGTGCGGTTCTTTCAGGATCGTTCGGGAAGCTGAGTACCCAGAGATCCTATCGCCGCCCTCGGACAGCCGCCCGTTTGCCGTAGCGGCCTCGCAGGACGTAAAGGTTCCCGGACAGCCCAACGGGGGTGAGAGACCTGAAAGCAGGTGTCACAGGCGGATGTACGCCCACCCTTCCCACTGCCGCGTCGCCAGATGGGCCATTGCCGTAGGCACAGATCCGACGCCGGAATGGAGCTGCTCCGGTGTCAGGTCCGCTGAACGCAGGCTATTCCGGCACGCAAGGATCCGGATGCCGTGACCGATTGCTTCGCTTATGGGCTTCCCCAGCGTTGAACCGGTGACCAGCAGACCCACGCCCGGGCCCTGAACAACGACCTCCACCGGGACGCCCGGAGGGAGGGCCGCCACTGCGTTTGCCGCACTGCGCAGGGTTGCCGCGAGCCTTGCGCTCTCCGCCGGCCCTGCGCTGTGGACCAGGACACCCCGCGAGGTATCGGCCTCCGCTGAATTGTTCGAAAGGTCGGTGTCGGGCATGAGGGCTCCTTCAGCTTCGGCCGGCCGAACTTTGGTCGGGGCAAGACGTGCGGTGATTATCCCATTGCAGACCGGGGAAGTGCCGATCCCATCTGGCACGTCGAGCTTCCAGGCGTTGAGGGCGAGCGGCTCCTCTGGGACCCAGAGCGTTGGCCGTGAAATCTAGTCTTGGGATGTTCTCAGGCTACGAACAAGCCGCACGAGCTCTGCTTCTGGACCTGATAGTTGACGGGGGCCGTTCCACACCGCCCGCAACGCCCGATGGAGGACAAGATCCTGGACTGGGATGATCTTTATTTCTCCGGACTTTACTTGGTCTGCCACCGCAAGGGTGCTCATTACTGAAGGACCCATGGCGGCCAAGACGCTTGTCCTGATAGCGGCCGCGCTGCCAAGTTCGAGCAAGGGTGCCGCACGCGGGTACTCGGCCAGTGCAAGGTCAAGTGTGATCCGGGTGCCTGACCCCGGTTCACGGACCAGCAAGGGTGTTGATGCCAGTTCCGCAATGGAGATCGGCTCCCGTCGCCGGGTCCACGGGTGTTTGGGATGAACTACAACGACGAGTTCGTCGCGGGCCACGGTCAGGCTATGCAAGGTCCGGGGGACGGTTGGAGATTCCACGAAGCCTATATCGCAGGCTCCGCTGGCCACATCCTCAAAAACCTGCGCGGAATTATGGACTAGCAGGTGAATTCGCACCTCAGGGTGCAGCCTTCCAAAGGTGCCAAGCCAACTGGGCACCAGGTGCTCGGCCACAGTCATGCTGGCAGCCACCGTCAGTGCGGTCCGCCTCTCAGCGCGCAGGGAATCGGTAGCCTCCAGCATCTGCCGTGTTTCGGCGAGGATTCTTCGCGCCCAATGGGCGACGACTGTGCCTTGGGGCGTGAGCGTGGAACCCGTTGGACTGCGTTCCAGCAGGGTCATGCCCAGCTGACGCTCCATTGCTCTGATCGATCGGCTCGCGTTGGGTTGAGCCAGTCCCACCTGCCGGCTCGCAGCGCTGAGGCTTCCGTAATCGTCCACTCCAACGACTAATTCCAGTACGGTCAAATCCGGCCACTTTGCCATGTGCCAAGGATATAACAATGGGAAATGTGTTGTGATTTTGATATATCCCCATGTCAAGAAGACGGCTATCCCCGGACCCTGTCTCGGCCGAGAATTGGGAGATGAGCAGCCAGGAGAACGAGATCGAGCCTGGCGCATGCCAGCTCCGGGAGGATCGCAGATAAGCATGAGACAAGACGTTGCCAGACCCGCAAAAGATGGACGGCAGGAGGCGCTGATTCCCCGAGGCTTGAGGAACAAACGGTTGCCCGGACTGGCCGCGGCAGCGGCCGCGGTCGCCGTCGCGTGGCTGATCCATTCGGCTGTCCCGGTGATGCCTTTCCTGACGGCGTCAGTAATCCTGGGAATCCTTTCTGCAAATCTCCCCGGGATCAGTACCGCCGTAGAAGGAGTCCTGCAGCCTGGGCTGGTACTTTCCGCCAAGCGGTTCATGCGGCTGGGAATCATTCTGTTGGGTCTCAAACTCAGCCTGATCGATGTGGCTGCGTTGGGCTGGAAGACGCTGGCGATCGTGGTTGGCGTTGTCCTGCTGACCTTTACGGGAACCCTGGTCCTGGGCAAGGCACTCAAACTTCCGGGTGATCAGCCCTTGCTTCTCGCCACTGGATTTTCCATCTGCGGTGCCTCCGCCATCGGGGCCATGAGCGGGGTCACCAAAACGGATCACCGCGATACCGTTGTTCCGATCGCCCTTGTGACCCTGTGCGGAACGCTGGCGATCGCGGCCCTTCCCGCGCTCATGGGACCGCTTGGCCTGGACTCTGTTCAGTTCGGATACTGGGTGGGAGCCAGCGTCCACGATGTGGGGCAGGTTGTGGCAACGGCGCAGACGGCGGGTGCTGCTTCGCTTGCCGGAGCGCTCATCATCAAACTCACCCGTGTCTTGATGCTTGCGCCGATGGTCACCGGAGCCGCGTTGGTGGGACGCTTCCGCCGCCGCCGACGGACGGCAAGCGGCTCCGAGGACACCGGCATCAAACTTCCTCCCCTGATCCCGCTGTTCGTGGTCGGGTTCATGGCGATGATCGTTCTGCGGACGCTGGGGATACTGCCGCCCGTCGTCCTCGAAGTTGCCGGCACGGTCCAGGACCTGCTGCTTGCCGCCGCCCTGTACGGGCTGGGGGCGTCAGTGCAGGTCCGGGCCCTGCTCCAGACCAGCGGCAGGGCCATCATCGCAGCGATGCTCTCCTGGGGTCTCATCGCAGCTCTGGCATTTGTCGGCGTGCACTTCATCTAGGACCACACCGTATCCAGGAGAACACCGTCACTGCCCACCATGGAACTCATGATTCTGCGCCCATGGTTGCGGGCGCCTGTTGGTCATGACGATGATCGTCGCAGCCGAGCAGCTCGGTATCGACTGGCACCTGCACTACCGCGGCCGCACGCGCGTCGATGGCCTTCCTCGACGAGCTGGCCCGGTATGGCGACAAAGTCACCATCTGGCCGCAGGACGAGCTGGGCCACCTTAACCTCACCTTCCTTAACGAACCCGTTGAGGGGGGACGGGTCTACTGCTGCGGACCGGAGCCGCTCCTGAACGCCGTAGCCGGTGCTGCATCCTCCTGGCCGTCCTGGGCGGTGCGCTTCGAACGCTTCGTGCCGGCAACCCTGCCGGCCCCGTGCGGACCGAGCCGTTCGAACTCGAACTGGCACTGTCCAAGCGGTGCATCACCGTCGGAACCCACGAAACGGTGCTTTCGGCCTTGAGCGACGCCGGCGTCGCCGTGCTCTCCTCGTGCAACGAAGCCGTGTACGGCACCTGTGAGGTCAGCGTCCTGCGGGGCACCCCGGAGCACCGTC
>DASSIA010000096.1:0-4499 GCA_035692345.1 Arthrobacter sp.
GCCGACGTCGTGATTGACGCAATCCTGGGGACCGGCGCCCAGGGCGGACTGCGGGGAGCCCCAGCCGAACTGGTCCGGGCGCTGCTGACGCAGGTCCGTCCCGAACTTGTGGTGGCCTGCGACATCCCCAGCGGCGTTGACGCCGACACGGGGGAGGCCCACGCGCCGGTCCTGTCCGCGGACCTGACCGTGACCTTCGGCGCGGCCAAGGTGGGCCTGCTGGCGGACCCGGGCGCCGACCATGCCGGCCGCGTCCACGTGGTGCCCATCGGCATCGACGAAGAACTGCCCTGGCCGGCCCTGCGCCGGTTTGAGCCGGCGGACCTGGCCCGGCTCCTGCCGCAGCCCGGGAGGCGCTCCCACAAGTATTCCCGCGGCGTTCTGGGTGTAGTCGCCGGATCCGCCGACTACCCCGGCGCCGCCGTGCTGGCCTGCCGGGGTGCGCTCGCCGCCGGCGCCGGAATGGTGCGCTATCTGGGCCCGCCCGAGGTTGCAGACCTGGTGCGGCAGTCCTGCCCCGAGGTGGTCTGCAGCACGGGCTCCGTGGCGGACGCGCACGTCCAGGCGTGGCTGGTGGGCCCGGGCATGGGCCCCGGCGACACCGAACAGCTCCAGCGTGCCCGGGACGCCGTGGAATCAGGCCTGCCCGTGATCGCCGACGCCGGGGCGCTGCCGGCTCTGCCCGAGGTCTTGGCGCCGCAGGTGGTACTGACCCCGCACGCCGGCGAACTTGCGGCCCTGCTGCAGCGGCTCGCGTCTTCCCCGGACAGCCCGGACTTTGATCCGGCGCCCGCCCGTTCCGATGTCGAGGCCTCCACGCTGGCCTGGGTGCGGCACGCCGCCGTGCTGACCGAAGCCACCGTCCTGCTGAAGGGCGCCACCACGCTGGTGGCTTCGCCCTTCCAGGATTTCTACAGCCAGGCGGATGGCACGGCGTGGCTCGCCACTGCCGGAAGCGGCGACGTCCTCGCCGGGATCATCGGTGCGCTGCTCGCCCAACTGGGGTCCGACGTCGGGCGCTTCCGTGATGCGGGCATCGGTCCGGACGAGCGCTGGGGGGCGATTGCCGCACTGGGGGCCAGCGTTCATGGCCTCGCCGGAACGGCCGCCTCGGGCGGCGGGCCGTTAAGCGCAGGGCGGATTGCAGACGCCGTACCAGACGTTTGGGATAAAGTCAGCTTGCTTAGTAAGCTGGCGGACCGGAAACGTAACAGTCACACCCACCCGCTACCGTAGGCATAGGTTCTGCATGGCTGGGCGGCTACGAAACCGCCCTGCTGCCGACCAACGATGAGGAGTACGCATGGAAATCTGGCCCGGAACGGCTTATCCGCTTGGCGCCACCTTTGATGGGACCGGCACGAACTTCGCCCTGTTCAGCGAACACGCCGAAAAGGTGGAGCTGTGCCTCTTTGATGACAACGGCGCGGAATCGCGGTTCACGCTGGACGAAGTGGACGGGTACGTCTGGCACTGCTACATCCCGCAGGTCCAGCCCGGGCAGAAGTACGGTTTCCGCGTCTACGGACCCTATGACCCGGACTCCGGCAACCGCTTCAACCCCAACAAACTGCTCCTGGACCCCTACGCCAAAGCCGTGCACGGGCAGGTGGACTGGGACCCGGCACTATTCTCCTACAACCTTGGCGAGCCGGATTCGGTGAACAATGACGACTCCGCGCCGCACATGATGATGGGTGTGGTCATCAACCCATTCTTCGACTGGGACGGCGATCAGAACCTCCGGGTCCCGTACCACAAATCGGTCATCTACGAGGCCCACGTCAAGGGCCTGACCCAGCTCCACCCGGAGATCCCCGAAGAGCAGCGCGGCACCTACGCCGGTGTGGCGCACCCGTCGGTCATCGCGCACCTGCAGAAGCTCGGCATCACCGCAATCGAGCTGATGCCCGTCCATCAGTTCGTCAACGACGGGACGCTGCAGGACAAAGGGCTCAACAACTACTGGGGCTACAACACCATCGGCTTCTTCGCCCCGCAGAACACCTACAGCTCCACCGGAGACACCGGCCAGCAGGTCCAGGACTTCAAAGCCATGGTCCGGTCCCTGCACAAAGCCGGCATCGAAGTGATCCTGGACGTTGTGTACAACCACACGGCCGAGGGCAACCACCTGGGCCCCACACTGTCCTTCAAAGGCATCGACAACGCCTCCTATTACAGGCTGATGGAGGGCGACGAGAAGCACTACATGGATTACACGGGCACGGGCAACTCGCTGAATGTCCGCCAGCCCCATTCCCTGCAGCTGCTGATGGACTCGCTGCGCTACTGGGTTACCGAAATGCATGTGGACGGCTTCCGCTTCGACCTGGCATCCACCCTGGCCCGCGAGTTCTACGACGTGGACAAACTCTCCACCTTCTTCGAACTCATCCAGCAGGACCCGGTGGTTTCGCAGGTCAAACTGATCGCCGAACCCTGGGACGTGGGCCCCGGCGGCTACCAGGTGGGCAACTTCCCGCCGCAGTGGACGGAGTGGAACGGAAAATACCGCGACACCGTCCGTGACTTCTGGCGCGGCGAACCGGCCACGCTCGGCGAATTCGCGTCCCGCCTGACCGGTTCCGCGGACCTGTACGAACACTCCGGCCGCCGCCCGGTGGCCTCGATCAACTTTGTCACCGCCCATGACGGCTTCACCCTGGCCGATCTGGTGTCCTACAACGAGAAGCACAACGACGCCAACGGCGAGGACAACAACGACGGTGAATCCCACAACCGGTCCTGGAACTGCGGCGCGGAAGGCCCCACCGATGATCCCGCGGTGCTGGGGCTGCGCGCCCGCCAGCAACGGAACTTCATCGCCTCGCTGCTCCTGTCCCAGGGCGTGCCCATGCTCCTGCACGGTGACGAGTTGGGCCGCACCCAGCAGGGCAACAACACCGGCTACTGCCAGGACTCGGAACTGACCTGGATCAACTGGGAGAACATCGACCAGCCCCTGATCGAGTTCACGGCCGCCGTGAACGCGCTCCGCGCCAAACACCCCACGTTCCGCCGGAGCAGGTTCTTCGACGGGCGTCCCGTGCTGCGGGGGGAAGGCGAACGCCTGCCTGACCTTGTGTGGCTCGATGTTGACGGGGACACCATGAAGCCGGAGGACTGGGACAGCGGCTTCGGCCGCTCGGTGGGTGTGTTCCTGAACGGCGACGGCATCCAGGGCAAAGACATCCGCGGACGCCGCATCACGGACGTGAACTTCCTGCTGTACTTCAACGCCCACGACGACATGGTGAAGTTCACCTTGCCGTCGGACGAGTACGCGCAGGCCTGGGACATCATCATCGACACCGCCGGACACAACGCGGACACCGAGCCGGTTGCGGCCGGTGGCGGGCTCCCCGTGGAGGCCAAATCCCTGGTGGTGCTCCGCGCCCACACTGTGCCTGACATTGAACCGGACCACTCGGTGGCTGCCTCGCTCGCGGCCCTCTCGCAGACCTCCACCAGCGAGACCGAATCTTTGAGCACACCCATGGTGGCCGAGACCGGGAAGATCACGAAGGTGGGCGCCCGGAAGGACTCCGCACAGTGAAGGTTCCGGCGTCCACCTACCGGCTCCAGATCCGCAGCAGCTTCACGCTCTTCGATGCCGCCGCAACGGTTCCGTACCTGAAGTCCCTGGGCGTCGACTGGGTCTACCTCTCGCCGATCCTGACCGCTGAGCGCGGCTCCGATCACGGGTATGACGTAACGGATCCGTCGTCGGTGGATCCGGAACGGGGCGGGCCTTCAGGGCTGCTGGCTCTTTCTGACGCTGCCCGCGCGCACGGCATGGGTGTGCTGGTGGACATCGTCCCCAACCACGTGGGCGTCGCCTCGCCGCCGCAGAACCCGTGGTGGTGGTCGCTGCTGCGGGAGGGGCACGGCTCGCCCTACGCTGCAGCGTTCGACGTCGACTGGGACGTTGGTGCCGGCCGGATCCGGATCCCCATCCTGGGCAGTGATGACGACGTTGGGCTTCTTTCCATAGATGATGGCGAGCTTCGCTACTTTGACCACCGGTTTCCGCTGGCACCGGGCTCGTACACGGACGGCGACTCGCCAGAGGCTGTCCATGACCGGCAGCATTACGAACTCATCTCCTGGCGCCGGGCGGACAGTGAACTGAACTACCGTCGGTTCTTCGCGGTCAACACGCTGGCGGGAATCCGGGTGGAGGACCGTTGGGTTTTCGATCAGGCCCATAGCGAGGTGAAGCGCTGGTTCGACGACGGTCTCGTCGACGGGCTGCGCGTGGACCACCCGGACGGCCTGGCGGACCCCGCCGGGTACCTCCGCTGGCTCAAGGACCTCAGCGGCGGAGCCTACGTCCTGGTGGAGAAGATCCTGGAGCCGGGGGAGGAACTCCCGCCGGAATTTTCCTGCGCGGGAACCACCGGCTACGACGCCCTGGCTGACCTGGACCGCCTGCTGGTGGACCCGGCCGGCGAGGACGCGTTGGACGCGTTGGATGCACAGCTGCGCTCCGGCGG
>DASSIA010000097.1:0-5228 GCA_035692345.1 Arthrobacter sp.
CGAAAAACTGGGCCTCCCGCACCGCGGAATGACAGACGATGGAAGCGAATTACTCGGTACCGACGGCGGCCCGATGCTGCAGTTGCTGCCGGTCTCGGACGGGAAACACTCCGAGCACACCGCCCTCAGCTTCGAGGTGCGTGACATTGAGCGGACAGTACAGGACATGGAGACCAAGGGTGTCAGGTTCCAGGACTACGACCTGCCCAACCTGAAGACCGAGAACCACATCTGCACCACGGACTCCGAGAAGTGCGCCTGGTTCATGGACACGGAGCACAACATCCTCTGCGTTCACGAGACGTTGGGAACCCAGGCCGAATACCAGCTCTGACGGGCGGGTTGTTCAGCTGACGGGCGGTGGTTGAGCCTGTCGAAACCTCCCCGACGCTCTCTCGCTTTTGGGGCGTTAAACCCCGACGCTCTCTCACCAAAAGGTGAGAGAGCGCTGGGGTTTAAGGCGTCGAGGCTGCGTCAGTTGGCGTTTTCTTCCAGCGTGAGGTCGCGGTCCCTGGTCTCGGGGGCCTTGATCGCCTGGAACAGCGAGATGCCCACGATGATCATCATGTAGACGGCGATGGGCCAGTAGGAGTTGGTGGCCCAGGCCAGCAGGGCCGAGCAGATGATCGGGGCAATACCGCCGCCTAGGATCGCCGAGAATTCGCGGGCAATGGCCACGCCGGCGTAGCGGTACTTGGATCCGAACAGCTCGGCGTACATGGCCGACTGGGCCGCGATGCCGCCCTCAACAGCGAACGTGAAGCCCACGGCGTACACGAGGGCTATCAGCCAGACGTTGCCGGTGCTGGTGAGCCAGAACGCGGGGAAGGAGAACAGGAAAAGGAAGCCGAGGATAAAGACGTTCACGGGCTTGCGGCCCCATCGGTCGGTGGCGCGGCCTGCGATCAGTGCGGCGGGGATGGCGAAGAGTCCGCCCATGGCCAGCATCTGGGGGATGAGGGACTTGTCGATGTTCACTACGGAGATCAGGAACGTGCCCAGGAATGCCTGGTAGATGTAGGAGTGCGCGTGCGTTCCCATGTTGATCAGGAACACTTGGCGCAGCGGCCGGCGGCCCTTCTTGAGCACCTCCGAGACCGGCGAAGCGGCCTCAACGTGTTCCTTCTTGAGTTCGGCGAAGACCGGGGATTCCTTCATGTTGCGGCGGATCAGGTATGCGGCGACTGTCACGAGTGCGCTGGAGAGGAACACCAGGCGCCAGCCCCAGGACTCGAGGTCTTCACGGGGCAGCAGCTGGACCAGGATCCAGGCGCCGGAACCGAACACGGAGCCTACTGCGGCGCCGGCCCATACCAGCGAGGTCATGGCTCCCCGCTTGCCCTTGGGGGCAAACTCGGTCAGCAGCACCACGGCGCTGGCCATTTCCGCGCCGGCGCCGAAGCCCTGGATGAACCGTAGGACAGTCAGGAGGATGGGGGCCAGGATGCCCACGGATTCGTAAGTGGGGAGCAGGCCCATGGCGAACGTTGCGGTGCCCATGAGCGCCAGGGTGGCAACGAGGACGAACTTGCGGCCGATCCTGTCACCGTAGCGCGAGAAGAACAGTCCGCCCATGGGCCGGGCAATGAAGCCGACGGCGTACGCGCCGAAGCTGGCGATGAAGCCCACCGCGGGGGAGACGTTGGGGAAGAACAGGGTGTTGAAGATGATGGCAGTACCAACACCGTAAACAACCATGTCGTAGTTTTCCAGCACGGTGCCGATGAACCCGGCCCAGCCGGCGCGGCGCAGTTCGGTTTTGGTGACGGCGGGCGGGTGGAGAGCGCCGGATGTCTGAGTACCCGTAGGCAAGGGGCTATGCGTCATTGCTTTTCCTGTTCTGAGGCAGCGCCCACGGCTCCGTCGGCGCGGGTCCCACCCTAGCGAGATCAACAAACGAATGCAACCGGTTGCCGCAAGTGGCAACAAGTTGCCAACGGTTTGCCGGAACACACCGGTGGGCTCTGCGCCTGGAACGCACCCGCCGCCGTCGTCCCTTCATCGATTGCTCCGTACCGGCCCTTGTGGAGGTTGAAAACCGCGCTTGCGGAGCAACCGACGGAAGGCGGGCGCGGCGCCCGGGAAGTGCAAAGATGGAGGGACCGGCACCACGCACAGCAAAGGGCGGACCATGGCCAAAGGCATCTACGTCAGCGCAACCACTCCGGGCTCGGGCAAATCGCTAGTGGCCCTGGGCCTCGCGGACGCGCTCCACCGGCACGCGGACCGGATCGGCTTCTTCAAACCGGTGGTCCACGGTCCGGATGCGGCCGATGACCCCATGGTGGCGCTGATGAAATCACGCTTCGCGCTCGACGACGACCGTTGCCGGGGCGGCCTGACGTCCGCCGAGGTGCGGGCTCTCCTGGCGGACGGAAAACGCGCCGAGATCGATGCCCGCTGCGTGGAAATCTTCGCCGAAATCGCCAGGCACTGCGACGTGGTGATTGTGGAGGGGACGGACCTCACCGGCCAGGATGCCGCCGTCGAATTTGACCTCAACGCCCGGCTGGCCAACAACCTGGCCGCGCCGGTGGTTGCCGTGGTGGGCGCAAAGGGGCTCAGCGTCGCCGAGGCGGCGGCCGCCGTCGAGGTTGCCCGCAAGGAACTGGTCGCGGAAAAGTGCACGCTCCTGGCCATCATGGTGAATCGTGCGGACCCGCAGCTGCTGGACGCCATTGCCGCGGAGATCAAGCCCGGTGCCTCGAAGCGGCCCGTGTATGTCCTGCCGGAACTGGAGGAGATTGCCCGGCCCACCACCGGGGAGGTGGCCACGGCCCTGGGGATCAAGCAGATCGCCGGGCTCGCGGACATGGAGCGCGACGTCCGGGACATTAAGGTGGCGGCCATGAATGTGGGCAACTTCCTGAACGTGCTGGACGAGGGTGCCCTGGTGATCGTTCCCGGCGACCGCGCGGACGTGATGGTGGCGTGCCTGGCGTCGTCGTTCTCGCCGGAATTCCCGGTGCCGTCGGCGCTGATCCTGACCGGCGGACTGGCACCGGACGCCAACATCTACCCGCTTCTGGCCCAGGCGCCGTTCCCGGTGTTTGCCGCGAACGCGGACACCTACACCACGGCCAAGCGGGTCTCCGAGGTCCGCAGCGAGATCTGGTCCGGGCACCGCCGCAAGGTGGCCTCCGCCCTGGGTCTGTGGTCCAAGCGCGTGGATGAGGCCGAGCTCGTGGAACGCCTTCACCTGCCGCGCCCCGAACGGATGACCCCGCTGCGGTTCCTGCACGACCTCATCGAACGGGCCCGGGGACAGCGCCGGCACGTGGTGCTGCCGGAGGGAACGGACGTCCGGATCCTGCAGGCTGCCGAAATCCTTCACCGCCGCGACGTCTGCGACCTCACCCTGCTGGGGCCCGAATCCCAGGTCCGCGAGCTCGCTGCGGCCAACGGAATCGACCTAGCCGGGATCAACATCGTGGACCCGGCCACCTCGGAGTTGCGGCAGGGGTTCGCGGAGAAGTACGCCGAGCTCCGCGCTCACAAGGGCGTGGACCTGGCCAAGGCGCTGGAAATCATGCAGGACGGCAGCTACTTCGGCACCATGATGGTCCAGCTGGGCGTGGTGGACGGCATGGTGTCCGGGGCCGCGCACACCACGGCGCACACCATCCGCCCGGCGCTGGAGTTCGTCAAAACGCGCGACGGCGTGAAGATCGTGTCCTCCGTGTTCCTGATGCTGATGCCTGACCGGGTCCTGGTCTATGGCGACTGTGCCGTCAACCCTGACCCCAACGTGGAGCAGCTGGCGGACATCGCCCTCGCCTCGGCGGAAACCGCGGTGCAGTTCGGGGTGGAGCCGCGGGTGGCCATGCTGTCCTACTCCACCGGCGGCTCGGGCTCCGGCGAGGCCGTGGACGAGGTCCGGCAGGCCACCGAACTGGTGCGCGCGCGCCGTCCGGATCTCGCCGTCGAAGGCCCCATCCAGTACGACGCCGCCGTGGACGCCTCCATCGCGGCCTCCAAAATGCCCGGCTCGTCGGTGGCAGGTCAGGCGACGGTGTTCATCTTCCCCGACCTGAACACCGGCAACAACACCTACAAGGCGGTGCAGCAGAGCTCCGGGGCGGTCGCCGTCGGGCCCGTCCTGCAGGGCCTGCGCAAGCCGGTCAACGACCTCTCCCGCGGCTGCACCGTGGAGGACATCGTGAACACGGTGGCCATCACCGCCATCCAGGCGCAGGTGCCGGTTTCGTAGGGACAGTGGTTGAGCTTGTCGAAACCCGTCGGCCCGGTTTCGACAAGCTCAACCACCGGAGGCTCGCTGGCCTAGCTGTCCTCCGGGGTGACGTCGAGGTCTTCCGGATTCTCGGGCGGCTCCGCAGCCTCGCCCACCTCCGCCGCCTTGACGTGCCCGGTGTCGTCCAGGGCCGGGTTGGTGCCCTCGACGCCGGTGGGGTCCTTGGTGCCTGCTGTGCCGGAGCCTGATGTATCGGGGGCGGTAGCGTCGGTGTTGTCGGGCTGAGTGGTGCTGTTCGGCATGGAAGTCCCTCTCTGCGTGGTGCAACCTGTCCGCCGACTCTAGGCTCCTGCCGCGGCCGGCGCAACGAGTACATATAGTGGCAGTAACCACGCCACTACGGTCCAGGAGGCCCCATGCTTGTGCTCGTCATCAATTCCGGATCGTCCTCGCTCAAGTACCAGGTCCGTGACGTGGCCGCCGGCAATGTGCTGACCGAGGGGCTGATCGAGAAGATCGGCATGGGCAACGGCGGCGATGGGGACGGCGAAATCGAGGGCCCGCGCGACCATGCGGAAGCGCTGGAACAGGTGGGCGCCGCCATCCACGCGGAGCTCGGCGACCTTGAACTGGCGGCAGTGGGCCACCGCGTGGTGCACGGCGGCGAGCGGTTCGCCGAGCCCGTCCTGATCGACAACGAGATCACCCGTGCCATCGAGCGCCTCAACCCGCTGGCGCCGCTGCACAACCCCGCCAACGTCCTGGGCATCCGCGCCATCAGCAGGAAGTGGCCGGACCTGCCCCAGGTGGCCGTGTTCGACACCGCTTTCCACCGCAGCCTCCCGGAGCACGCCTGGCGCTACGCCGTCCCGGACGAGCTCTACACGAACCACGGCATCCGCCGCTACGGCTTCCACGGCACCTCGCACCAGTACGTCACGCACCGTGCCGCCGCGCTCCTGGACCTGCCCGTGGAAGAGTTCGACGGCGTGATAGCCCACCTGGGCAACGGCGCCTCCGTCACGGCCATCCAGGG
>DASSIA010000098.1:0-5819 GCA_035692345.1 Arthrobacter sp.
CGCTCGTTCCCGAGCACCTCCAGCGGCGCTACTACCTCGCCTCCGAATCCGTCACGTTGTGTCCTCCGACCCTGAACCAGATGCTGGTGTCCGCCTATCTCCGGGATTATGACTGGAAGGGCCAGATCGAGACCTACCGCGGGCTCTACGCCGAACGGTGCGCGGCCATGCTTGCCGCACTGGCCGAACACATGCCCGCAGGGACCAGCTGGACCAGTCCGGAGGGCGGCTTCTTCGTCTGGGTCACGCTGCCGGAAGGCGTGGATACGTACCCCTTGCTGCAGAAGGCGATCGACGCCGGCGTCGTCTTTATCCCGGGGGCGGCGTTCACGCCGTCGGATGCGCCGTCGAACAAACTGCGCCTCGCCTTCAGTGCCGTCCCGCCCGACGCCATCAAGGAAGGTGTCCGCCGTTTGGCCCCGGTACTGCGCGAAGCGCTTGCCGCGCTGTAACCTAGGCCAGACTGGCTGTGGCCAAAATTCATATCGAACAAGGAGTACAACGCATGAGCGGAATTATTGTTGTGGGGGTTGACGGCAGCGGCACTGCCAAAAAGGCCGCCGAATCGGCCCGGGACCTCGCCGCCGCGGTGGGCGCCTCGCTGCACGTCGTCTCAGCCTTCGACAGCGACCGCACCGAAATCTTCGGCTCGGGCAGCGACCAGTGGATCGTTTCCGACGCCGACGGCGCAGAGAACATTGCCAAGACAGTGGCAGAGGCCTTGTCCGGTTCCGTCAAGGTGACGTACTCGGCAGCCCGCGGCAAGCCGGCCGACGCGCTCATCAAGGAAGCCGAGCGCCTTGACGCCACGATGATCGTGGTGGGCAACCGGCGTATGCGCGGCATTGGCCGGGTGCTGGGCAGCGTAGCCAACAGTGTTGCCCACAACGCCCCCTGCGACGTCTACATCGCCAACACCTACGACGCCGACTGACTGACAACAGGACACCCATGCATGCACCGACCGGTGCGTGCATGGTGTCCGTTCTCACCCCTTTTACCGCCGGTTTCAGCACCGGGCAGGCGATAAAATGGAAGTGCCCTCAACGGAGCGGACAACCACTCTCCACTTCCGCCAAAGGGGCCCCCTTGATCACTCTTCAACGCCGTCAGCTTGTTGGCCACGACATCCTCCTGGCCCGTCACGGCAACCACATCTGTTCCATGCGGGTGGACCGCGGCAACGGCCGTGTCATTGCCCTGCTGGATGACGGCTCCGTGGACAGCGCACCAAACCTCATCGCGCCGGGCCTGCGCCTGCCGGAGACCCTGGCGAGCGTTCTGCGCGGCGACTGGAAATTCCTGGCGGCCGTCTCAGGTGTTTCCGTAATCCTCGGCGGCCTGATGTTCGCCACATCCGCTGCCTTGGCCGGCACGGTGAGCGGGAATCCCGAGATGGTGGAGATGCTGACGGCCTACTCCGCCTACGGCTACTGACCGTACGCTTACGGCTGGATCAGCCAGCCGCGCAGGAGCCACCACAGTCCCGCCATCACCAGCCCACCGAACACCGAACCGGCCACCACCTGCGCCAGGGTGTGGGCGCGGAGCACCACGCGCGACCAGCCGACGGCGGGAATCAGCAGCACCAGCGGCAGCCACGCCGGCCCCAGCATCAGCGCAGAAATAACTGCAGCCGACGACACGGCCGCCGCGTGCCCGCTCATCTTCCAGAAAGGGCTCACGGCGGCCAGCACAACGATGCCTGCGACGATGGCCAGCACCATAACGATCACGCTCTGCGGTGCACCGGCGGCCGTGAGTACCACCAGGGCGGCGCCGACAGATCCCAGCGCCATGAGCAGCACGGGAGCGCGCTGCCTACGGTCGCTGACGTGGTGGTCCGTGACCCTGCCCAGCCGCACGAGCCCCAGGAGCACAAACAGCGGCAGCACGCACACAAACAGCGCGGCCAGGGCCCCATACCCGATGGTGCCGGGGAACCCCGGCTCAATGGCGGGGCTGATGAGCAGCTGCAGCGTCACCACCACCGGGGGCTGGAACACCTCGGTCAGGCACCTGGCGGCCCGGCTCCTGATCACGACGGCGGTGCTGTTCACGGTTCGGCTGTCCTGGTCCCGGCGCCCCTGGTACCCACGCCCCTAGTCCAGGAGGAGCGCCGGCTCCTCCAGGATCGCGGCGACGTCGGCCATAAAGCGGGCCGACAGGTCGCCATCCACCACCCGGTGGTCAAACGAGCCACCGAGAGTGGTGATCCAGCGCGGAATGACTTCGCCGTCCAGGACCCAGGGCTTCTGCTTGATGGTTCCGAAAGCCACAATTGCCACTTCACCCGGGTTGATGATCGGCGTTCCGGTGTCGATCCCCAGGGCGCCGATGTTCGTGATGGTGAGCGTTCCGCCCTGCATTTCGGCGGGCTGTGTCTTTCCCGCCCGGGCTGTGGTGGCCAGGTTGTTCAGGGCCAGCGCCAGCTCCTTGAGTGACAGGTCCTGTGCATCCTTGATGTTGGGCACCATCAGCCCGCGCGGGGTGGCCGCAGCGATGCCGAGGTTCAAGTAGTGCTTGACGTGGATCTCCGCGGCGTCGGTGCCGTCCACGTTGTCCACCCAGGTGGCATTGACACTGGGGTTCCGGGCGGCAGCCCAGATAACCGCCTTGGCCAGGATCAGGAGCGGGGAAACCTTGATGCCCTCAAAGTCGCGCGAGGCCTTCAGGCGCTTGACGAACTCCATGGTGCGGCTGGCATCAACATCAACAAAAATGCTCACGTGCGGTGCCGCGAACGCTGATTCCACCATGGCCTTGGCCGTCGCCTTGCGGACACCCTTGACCGGAATCCGCTCGATCCGCTGGTCCTGCGGCTTGCCGGCCTTGCCCCAGAACCCTTCGGCCTGATCCAGTTCTGCATCGCGTTGGGCCTGGTAGCTGACCAGGTCCTCGCGCGTGACCTCGCCGCGGGACCCGGTGGCCACCACGTCCGCGAGGTCGATCCCCAGGTCCCGCGCGATCTTGCGCACAGGAGGCTTGGCCAGGACGCGGTTCACAAGGCCCGTGATGGTTCCGCCCAAGGTGGGACGGTTATCGGCGGCTTCGGTGGTTGCCTGGGTCTCGACAGGCTCGACCACCGGAATTTCGGTGGTTGAGCCCGTCGAAACCACTGCCGCTTTACGCGGTCGTCGCTTCACGGAGTCGGCCTTAGGGCCCGACCCCACCAGCGGACCGCCGGCCAGGGCACTGCCCGAAGTGCCGGCGTCGTCCGCGGGAAGCTTGCCGTACATCGGCTGGACCGGAGTTGCAGGGGCCGGGACATCGGCGGGCGTCGGGTCGCCGGAGACGGTGTCAGAGACGCTGATGATGGCGGTGCCGACGTCGATGGTCACGCCCTCGGGGACCAGCAGCTCTGTGACGGTCCCGGCGAAGGGGGACGGCAGCTCCACGAGGGATTTGGCTGTTTCGATCTCGCACAGGACGTCGTTGATGGCAACGGTGTCCCCCGGCTTGACCTTCCAGGCGACGATTTCCGCCTCGGTGAGGCCTTCGCCCACGTCGGGCAGATTGAACTTGTTCAGAGTCATGGTGTCCTCTTTTCGCGGCAAGCGTGGGCGGGAAGCGTGGGCGGGTGCCTGCGCCTAGTAGGCCAGGGCCCGGTCCAGCGCCTCGAGGATGCGGTCGATGTCGGGCAGGTAGTCTTCCTCGACCTTGGCCACCGGGTACGGCATGTGGAAGCCGCCCACACGGATCACGGGAGCTTCCAGCGAGAGGAAGGCCCGTTCACTGATCCGGGCCGCGATCTCGCCGCCAAGGCCACCGAACGTCGGTGCCTCGTGGGCCACCACCAGCCGGCCGGTCTTTTTGGCGGACACCGTGACAGTGTCGAAGTCGATCGGCGAAATGGAGCGCAGATCGATGACCTCGATGCTGTGGCCGTCCTCGGCGGCGGCCTCCGCTGCGGCAAGGGCAACCGGCACGAGCGGTCCGTAAGCCACAACCGTGGCGTCTGTACCTTCGCGGAGCACGTGCGCCTTGAACGGGTCGGCGGACGCGCCCGGTGAAACAGTGTCAACCTCGCCCTTGAGCCAATAGCGGCGCTTCGGTTCGAAGACGATCACGGGATCCTGGCACTCCACAGCCTGCTGGATCATCCAGTAGGCGTCGTGGGCATTGGACGGCGTGATGATGCGCAGGCCGGCTGTGTGCGCGAACAGCGCCTCCGGCGATTCCGAGTGGTGCTCAATCGAGCCGATGCCACCGCCGTACGGGATGCGGACCACCACGGGAACGGTGAGGTTGCCGTTGCTGCGGGCGTGCATCTTGGCCAGCTGGGTGGTGATCTGGTTGAAGCCAGGGAACACAAACCCGTCGAACTGGATCTCGCAGACAGGCAGGTAGCCGCGCAGCGCCAGTCCGATTGCCGTGCCGATGATGCCGGATTCCGCGAGCGGGGTGTCAACCACACGGTCGGCGCCGAACTCCGCGAGGAGGCCGTCAGTGACGCGGTAGACGCCGCCCAGGGCCCCGATGTCTTCGCCCATAAGGAGGGTGCGGGGATTGTTACCCAAGGTGGCCCGCAGGCCCTCGTTAATGGCCTTGGCAATGGTCATGGTGGTCATCAGCGGGCCACTCCTGTCGCTGCTTCATCGGGTTCCGCGCCGGCCGTTTGCGGGCTGCCCGGTTCAACCTCGTCGGCGAACCCTGAGCTGTACTCTTCGAACCACGCGAGTTCCTCGGCAACCAGCGGGTGGGCCTCCACATATGTGTTGGCGAAAGCGGTGCGGATGTCCGGGGTCTCCAGGTCGTGGGTGGTCTTGCGGACATAGGCGGCGAGGTCGTCGCCGTCGGCCTTGACCTTTTCGAAGAAGGCATCATCCGCAAGCCCTTGGGCACGGAGGTACTTTTCGAGGCGTTCGAGCGGATCCTTGGCCCGCCACAGGGTTTCCTCGGCGGATTCCCGGTACTTGGTGGGATCGTCCGCCGTGGTGTGCGCACCGACGCGGTACGTGAACGCCTCGATCAACACCGGCCCCTTGCCCTCGCGGGCGCGCTCGAGCGCCCACTCGGTCACTGCATGGACGGCGATCACATCGTTGCCGTCCACCCGAATGCCCGGGAAACCGTAGCCCTTGGCCCGGTTGGACAGCGGAATGCGGGTTTGCACCGAGCTGGGAACGGAGATGGCCCAGTGGTTGTTCTGGCAAAAGAACACCACCGGCGCGTTGTACGAGGCAGCAAAAACCATGGATTCATGGACGTCGCCTTCGGAGCTGGCACCGTCACCGAAGTAGACCATCACAGCGGCGTTCGGTTCAGCTGGCCGGCCCGTGGCTCCGTCGGCGGCGGCCGCAGCAAGCTTCTGGTCCCGCTGGATTCCCATCGCGTAGCCGACGGCGTGCGGCGTCTGGGCGGCAAGGACCAGGGTGTAGAGGTGGAAATTGGTGTCCTTCGGGTTCCAGCCGCCGTTCGAGACGCCGCGGAACTGGCGCAGAAGCTCCGCGAGGTCCACATTGCGGGTCAGCGCCACGCCATGCTCGCGGTAGGTGGGGAAAATGTAGTCCTGCGGCTGGCTGGCGCGCCCGGATCCGATCTGCGCGGCCTCCTGGCCGGTCAGCGGGACCCACAGCGCAAGCTGGCCTTGGCGCTGGAGTGCGGTTGCCTCCACATCAAAACGGCGGATTTTGGCCATGTCGGCGTAGAAGCCGCGCAGCTTCTCCGCGTCCAGCCGATCCGCGTACTTTGAAAACAGCGGGTCGGCACCCAGGGTCCCGTCAGGCGCCAACAACTGCACCATAGGCTCGGCGGGGCCGCCCAGTTGGGCCTCTGCCTCAGCTTCGAACTGGTCGTCTGCCGCTGTTTCGTCGAAC